>JARCMB010000301.1 GCA_030248825.1 Pseudanabaenaceae cyanobacterium MP8IB2.15
AAATAATTTCCGTACTTCGCAATGCCCGACATGGTTTGTCAGGAGTCGATAGTTTCCTGTCTCTTTGCGGACTCGACCAGCGATAATTGCAGGATTTATGCCGATGTCACTCGCTAACTTCAGCACATTTACAGGTGTGGGATTTATCGCAACTTCACTAGATTGCCATTGAGCATTAGGAATGAGAACATTACTTGCCCAATCATCGGCTTGCTTTTCTTTAATATTGTTTGCAGGTGCTTCCACACTCAAATCTTCAAAGAAAGTATCGCTAGTATTTTCTTCTAAGTGTAATGCCTGATGGGCTAACTCATGACATAGAGAAAACCAGAAGTTATCTAAACGATCATAGCGCAAGGTCAAACCAATAACAGGAGTGCCGTCTATCAATCTGAGAGCAGCGCCATCTAGGTGAGTGCAGGGTAGATGAGGTAAATAGATTAGGTGAATTCCGTATTGTGCTAGAAATTCTTTTGCTAGAAGGGGTGCAGATTCTGACCAACTTAGACGCACCATTTTTTGGGCTAATTCTGTTGTGAGAGTTCCAGATTTGTATTTGGTCGGCAGCCTAGTTTCACGGGCGATCGCCATTAATTGTAAACCCCAAGCTTGAAGGGCATACATATCCATTTGCCTGTTATGCCGAATATGTTCATTTTGGCGACAAAGCATTGTTGTAATGACTCGATCTCCGCCAGCCCGATCGATTAGCGATCGCATTATCTCTTCAGCTCGATCGCCAGCATCTTGTGCAATCCAACCAAGTTTCGCCATTGCCTTGAGGGGATATTGTGACCAATCGATCGATTCAGGATTATCTGGCAAAGTTGCCCCTTGCTCTTGTAACAATACTTCAGCAGGAATGCCCAAGTGTTGATGTAGCGATCTCATCATTTGTAAGGTTAAGGATCGTTTGCCAGAAAGCACTTCTGAGACTTTAGAACGGCTACCGATATAAGGAATCAGATCGCGTTGGCTTAGTTCGGCTTGTTCCATCCGAAAGCGAATTGCGGAGATCGGATCGGGCAAGTTAATCGGATAATGCTCGGCTTCATAGCATTCAACTAGAGTTGCCAATACTTCTAGTTCATCGGCTTCGGGTGTACCAGCCTTGGCATCCATCAGCGAGGCAATTTGCTCTAATGCTGCATCGTAGTCAGCTTCAGTTTTAATTGGTTTGATCGCAATGCTGTTCATATTGCCTCTGGGTCTATGGTGTCGTATTGCTTGTGAGTACCAACGAAGCGGATATAAATAATTTGGGTATCAAAGTTAATTGCCACAACGAGTCGATATTTATTACCAGCAATATTGAATATGACTCGTCCACCTTTGAGGGTACTGGCATTACGATATTTGGCTTTGATGTCTGTAGGACTTGTCCATTGTGCGTGTTTTGCCTCCTGATACCAAGCTTCTAAAGGAGCGCGTGCGTCTTCATAGTTTGAGTTGTTTTCCCAAAACTGGACTAGGGTTCGTTTGGAAATAACTCGCATACTCTTATAGCAACGCCCATAAAGCAAATAGTTAGGTTGATGTTTAGCAACTTAGTGTAACACAATGCTCCCAGAATGGGACTATTGACATCTAGGCTGCCGAACTGGCGTAAAATATGGTGTGCGGCTCAAAAAATTATCATGAATCCAGAAGTCTTGCCAGAAAGCTCGATCGATTTGCTGATCTTCGTGTCGCATTATGTTACCTTGCATTCCTTATTTAAACCGATACGTAATGGTCATAATTACACTGAGGGTATGGTTAAAATACACTGACCATTAAGCGAAGACGCTAGGAATTAAGTTGTTCGAGGCGCGATCGAAGAATAATTAGCTGTTGTTGAGCTTCTTCTAGTTCAGCTCTAGCTGTTGCCACAACTTCAGGTGGGGCTTTTTTGACGTAGCCCTCATTGCCTAAACGGGATTGGAGCGAGGCGATCGAACCTTCTAATTTCGCCAAACTGCGCTCTAGTTTGAGTTTGAGTTGCTCTAAATCGACTACACCCGTGAGTGGAACCAGAACCTGCACAGTCCCAGTTACACCCGCGATCGTTTCGCCAATATCCGCAGGGACACGATCGGTCACGATCAAGTTTTCGACTTTAGCGAGATTCTCAATGTAGTCTTTGCCAGCTAATAGAGTCTGAGATTCTTGGGGATTTCCTGTTTGGAGCACGACTTGAATCTTTAGTCCTGGCTTGACTTCAGCTTCGGCTCGGAGGTTGCGGATCGTGCGAATTATCTCAAAGATCAACTTGAACTGCTCTTCTAATTCAAGATTGACTTTCGTTCGATCGCCTTCAGGATATGACTGTAGGGCTAATACTCCTGACTGATCCCCAACTCCTTGCCAGATCTCTTCTGTGACATGAGGCATGTAGGGATGGAGCAATGTTAATGTGCCTTTGAGTACTGAGAGCAAAACGCTCTGAGCAGCTTGTTGAGATGTACTTGGATCGGATTGCAATCTCGGTTTGACCAGTTCGATGTAGTAATCACAAAAATCGCCCCAGATAAATTCATACAGAGTTCTCGCTGCTTCACCCAAACTGTAGCTAGTAATTTGTTGGTTGACCTGAAGCGCAGTTTGATTGAATCGCGACAAAATCCATCGATCGCATAGCTCTAAATTA
>JARCMB010000302.1 GCA_030248825.1 Pseudanabaenaceae cyanobacterium MP8IB2.15
CCATCATCCCTCGATCGCAAAGTCACCCCAAAAATCACAATTCCCTCATAATCCCGATCCAGCCCCTGAGCCGCCGCCAGATCTAACTCTGATTGCCCCCGAAATGCCCCATCATCCACCATCCCCAAGAAATAGACATCATCGATCGATCGAAAAGATTCTGTATCGCGGTAAGTACTCGTGAGAATTTCTTTCGCAGGAATTGGGAGATCGGTTACAGAGGCGATCGGCACTTGCAGATCCACAAAAAAAGCCTTAAGCGCAGGTAAAAAATCTAATTCATTAAAAATGGTGAGTTTCATTAAGTTAAATATTTCCCAACTTTTTCAAAATTTGCAAAACCGAGAAAAGCTCATTACCCGATCGATTAAACAAAGAAAAATCATCAGATAAATCATAAATAGAGCCTTGTCGCTTTTTCAGTTACAGCAATAGGCATAATTTACACGATAGGCAAATAGTATAATTATCATAACTAATCAGTCATTAACTAAACCAATGACACAAGCAATCGCACCAAAAGCCAATCAACTCGAAAGCACTAGCTCAGTCCAGCCAGAAGTACTCAAGGCGATCGCCCTAGCCAAAGCCAAACCAGAAATTGTTTGGGAAAAATTACCTGCTAACTTTATCTTACCTGACGATCCCGTGGAAAGCATTGCCCAACCTCTTCTCGCCGCCGCACTAAATGAAAGCCTACAGCTTGCCAAGCTTCTCCCTTCAGAAGCGATCGTTGCCTCCAATATGGCGTTAGTAGCCAAGATCGATCGAAAAACTATCGTCAAAGCCCCCGACTGGTTTTATGTCGCCAAGGCCTATCCTGTTGGTAAAAATGTAATTCGGCGTAGCTATAGCCCTCATCTTGATGGCGATGTACCCGCGATCGTGATGGAATTTCTCTCTGAAGAAGAAACGGGCGAATATTCCACCCGCCCCAGCTTTCCCTATGGCAAGATGTACTTCTATGAACAAATCTTACAGATTCCTATTTATGTAATTTTTGACCCCGCAGATGGACGATTGGAAATCCGCAAACTCGACCCTTCAGGTCGCTACGAAATTCAACCCCTTGACGAATATGGCAAATACTTCATCGATTCACTAGAGCTATATCTAGGCACATGGCATGGCACTAGACTCGAACAAACTTTTCACTGGCTACGCTGGTGGGGCATAGACGATCGCATCCTGTTTTGGGGATCGGAAAAAGCAGCCCAAGACAGTATTTCGATCGAAATCGAAAAACAACGCGCTGAAGTCCAGCATCAGATTGCTCAAGAGGAAACACAACGTGCCGAAACCGAAAAGCTACGTGCCGATGAAGCTGAGCAAGAAATAATCAGACTCAAACAACTCCTCGCAGAAAAAGCTTGAATCACGGATTAGATAGATTACACAAATTACGCAGATTTTTTTAGACAGCGCAAAGCTCTGTAGATAGAAATCCGTGTGATCCCTTAATCCGCTTAATCCGTGATTCAGAACTTATTTACTCACCAACAACCAAGCCACCAAATCAAAATTGTTAGCCTGAAATTTTTTGTCAATTTTAATATTTTGTTTAACCGTCTCTAGTGCCGCCTTATCACCCTTTTTCAATCCTGCAAAAAGCGCACTCTTAGCGTTACCCATCGTCTCCTTCACCGAACCGTCTTCCATTACCTCGGTTGAAACAGCCTGACTATTTAGCCAAGTTTTGAGCGCATTCACTAATTCCTCGATCGACTCTGGTTCACCTCGATCGACCGCATCAGGAATATATCTTGTCTTCTCCTTATGCAAAATCAAAAAATCTAAAACTTCCTTTTGATTTTCCAATACCAACTTGCCCGACTTATCGATATAAATCAAATCAAAAACCTGATATTGATGCTCGACACTCTTTGCAGGTTTCGCAGGATAACCAAGCAAAGCCACAATCTCATCAGTATCTCCCGCTAACCCTTCAATAAACCCCGAATACACCCCCTTCGGCATCTGGCGATATTTATCCTTATCGCGATTAAATTCGGCTAATAAATCTTGACGATAACGCTCCAAAGATAAACTATCAAAGCCCAGACCCTCATCACTCACCTCAATGTCATCCCAAGTGATTTGCATTTGCTGCATCATTCGATCGTTCATTTTTTGGTCAAACGCTTCATCATGGATCATCTTGGCAAAGCTATCCGAAAATTGATGATCCACCTCAGCTCCTGCCAACTTCATCGTCGCCATCCGTTGCTCAATCCGTCCTTGCAGGTTCAAATAGGAATTAATATTCGCTGAGGGCCAGAAATTAATCCCAAAAATCTGCTGGTTCGGGCTACCAAGGCGATCGATCCGACCCATGCGTTGAATAATCCGCACAGGGTTCCAATGGATATCATAATTAATCACCATATCCGCATCCTGTAAGTTCTGTCCCTCACTCAGCGCGTCAGTGGCAATCAAAATATCAATCGGTTTCTCCAGCTTTCGAGCAGTCTCAGGATGATGCTGATTAATCCATACTTTCCACTCAGCAAAAGCTTCTAGCCCCTCTTTTTCAGAATTAAACACCCATTCTTTTTCACGAAATAACTTGGTATAGGGTGCAAATCGTTCGAGTACTGCTTCCATTTTTTGCTTTCGATCGCTATCATCACTTTGGGAACCCGTACCAGAAGCGATCGCAATCTTATCAAAGCCCCTAGCCATAAGCTGGTTATACAAATACATCGCAGTATCGCGATAAACCGTAAAGATCACCACTTTCTGATTGTGGTTATTAGCACCTGACTGTCGCTTCTTCACAATTTCCGCAATCAACGCCTCTAACTTATCATCACAGGATTTAAGCTGTTTTAGCTTCTCTAGTTCTTTCTCAACTTTTTTCGCAAATTTTTGTAAGTTGACGTAGAGATTATCAAGAGAACTTAAATCTTGTTTGAGATCTTCTTTAAACTTATCTAGATTGCCAGCCCGATCGATATCAGCAATACTAATCGGGCGTTTTTTGCCTAACGTATATTGCTCAACTGCTTCCGTAAATTCATCGTCGTTCTCGTCATCATCCAAATTATGAGCATCATTTTCTAGTGATGCAGTTTTTGTCTTACTGGCTTGATAGCTCTTGATTTTATCCAGAGCATTTTGATGATGATTTTTAATTTTCTCAACTGTTGAATAAAACGAAAACCAAGAAGACTCTAAACGCTTCACCATCAGGATATAGATCATCTTTACGAGAAAGCGATCGCGTAATTTCTCATCTTTCAATACATCCCGTTTAACATCCTCTTTACCTGCTTTTTCATCTTCTAAATAAAAAGCTGGTTGATAACCCGATAGCATCGGCGGGAAATGATCGAATAACTCTTCAAAAGTTTCAAAATTACCAAGCTGATGTGGTGTCACAAATAGATTTAGTGGCTTTGTCTTGGCTGGAAACACCAAATCTGTCTGCTGATTTTCGACCATCTTGCGAGTTCTCGCCACCAACAAAGAATCGGTCAGTCGAAAGAAATCATTACCCGATAATTTTTTAATGAAATCACTAATCTGTGGTCTTTCATCCTTACGCCATTCATTAAATACTGTCTGTGCCTGCTTAAAGGAATAGTCAATATTTTTAACCCCTAATGTTGCATCATAGCCTCGCACATCGCCTTGTACCATTAATTTAAACTGATTTCTGGCATCATTCAGAGAGTTGTTGATTGGGGTTGCCGAGATCAGCAAAACTTTAATATCTTGGTTCTTTTTTAGAATTTCTTCTACCAAAAATTTATAGCGATTCGATTTGTCATTTCTAAGATTATGACTTTCATCAATTACGATTAACTTGGGCTTATCATCACCAAATAACTTATCAGCGCGATCGACATAAGAATCCAATCGATCGGCATTCATATCAGTATGAAAGCGCATAAAAAACTTGAGTTTATCTATTTCAAATTTTGATGCTTGGTCTTCCTTGTAGCGTCTCCAATTACTCTCCAACTTTTTGGGACAGAGCAATATAATTTCACGCCCTTCCATTTGGAAGTATTTCATCACCGCCAAAGCACTCCAAGTTTTCCCCAATCCCACAGCATCAGCTAAAATTGCGCCATTATATTTCCGCAACATCTGAATTAAGCTCAACACGCCCTTTTGTTGAAAATCATAGAGCGCGTTAAAAATTACCGTGTTTTGTAATTTGCCCAACTTGCGATTAAATTCTGGATCGTTGTCGATTTCTAAAATCTGATTGCCAAACAACTCAAATAAAATCTTGTAGTAAATCTCCTTCGGCGTGTATTTAATGAAGATTTTTTCGATTTCCTCAATCAAATACTGCTTAAAATCGATCTTTTTTCTAGAACCGTCTTTAAATAAAATGGTCTTTTCTTTATGCGCTTGAGGCTTATGCCAAAGGGCTTCAAACCATTCCACTAATTCTTTGTATTGGTTATTATTCCCAGTCTCGGCAATATTCAACTCCAGATTATTAGTATGCTTTAAGCCAATCCCTGCTTCAGTTAGATTTGAACTACCCGAAATAAAATATTTGTCGCGATCATCCTTCTTTTTAGGATCGAACAAATAGCACTTAGCATGGCAAAAGTTTGGCTCTAGCGTCTTTGCCTTTAACTTGTCCTGTTTTAAAAAGTCTACAGCTTCCTGTGCAAGACGACTGAGGTTAAGTGCGGCTTCGATCGTAATATTCTCGTTCAGTAAGTCTAGTGGTCGATTTTCCTCTCGATCGAAGTTGACAATATCTCCAAGCACCAACCGAAAATTGGTGATTTTTTGATTAATTTGATGTGACAAATATGCTAAAGCCCCGATCGTAAAATAGCCTGTGACAACATCGACATTTCCTTCCTCGGTATATTGGGTAATCCACTCATACACCTTCAGATTCCCATTTTCGTTATCTAATATCATGGCTAAACCTAGATTACTAATCATCCGACCTGACTATTTTGACACTCCTCGCTCTAAAGAGACGAGGATTCTTTAATCAATGAAGTCACTTGCTCATGCAGGTTTAAACCAACAAGAGTAGAGGTGTCTTCTCCTA
>JARCMB010000303.1 GCA_030248825.1 Pseudanabaenaceae cyanobacterium MP8IB2.15
ACCCAGTCCCCTGCCCCCACTTCGACAAGCTCAGTGCATCGCAATTCTGGGGGTTCTGAAATCAAAGTCCCCAGAATTGGGGATTTAGGGGCTTCGGAATGGGTAATTTTTTTACCAGAAACCGCCTTGGAGGAATTTGTTCAACAAATTTTAAATGAGCATAGAGGGGATCGAACCCCCGACACCCAGGACCGGAACCTGGTGCTCTATCCACTGAGCTATATGCCCTAACTGCATTATCATATCGCATCTGGACAAAAAAAGAGACACTGCATCCAGTGTCTCTCGGTATAACTTTCAGTGACGAAAGTCTTGTTTAGCGATCGAATGAGTGAGGTCTATCTAAAAGGCGTGTTGTTGTTGTTTAGGACTTTTTGAACTTCTGTACCAGGCTGATAGGTGTAGCCATACTGAGATCGATCGCTGTCATCAAGAATGCGTGGTGTGACAATAATGATCACCTCATTACGCGTGTTTTCTGTAGTTGTACGGCGGAACAACTGTCCGATCAGAGGCAGATCGCCGAGGAAAGGTACTTTCTGCACAGTCTCGCGATCTGTGTCTTGAATTACACCTGACAGAATCAGAGTTTGGTTATCTCTGAGGCGAACTTGTCCAGAATTCAGCGATCGAGATATCAGCAGTGTCACTTCGTTAAAGCCAGCACCCTGATTAACCTGAATCGATCGACCAGGCACAGAGACAACAGGCGCGACAGACATGTTGATGAAACCGTTATCATCAATTCGATCGACCTTAACATTCAGAGTTAAACCAGCGTTGCCGATATTTACTCTTGAAGTCGAAAGGGTTTGACCGTTGATATTCTGAAATTCTTGGATAATACCGCGAGATACTTCTTGAACGAGACTGACTACAGCAGTTTCACCCTCTTGTACGGTCAAAGTCGGATCGGTGAGAACTTTAGCATTTCCAGTTTGGATTTGGAATTGCAACTGAGTCAAGAACTGCTTAGGATACTGGAACAGCCCTGGCAAAGAGTAAGCAAACTGTGCCGCCTGACCAATCGTCGCTGGGAGCGCAGCAACCGCCGAAGTCGCGATCACAGGATTGCCAGATACAGGATCTAACAGCAGTGGAGTATTAGCATATGCACCATTTTTGAGTGCTGGTGGTAGACCTGGCAAGTTGGCATTGATCTGTCCACCTGGGTTGAGGTAGTAACGCGCCGCAGTACCAGTCGTAGCTCCTGCCGCTTGTTGGGCTGGAGTTAAGCCCGAAATACCCGGCTCAAGTGGACTGCCACTAGCACTAAAAGGCGAACCAGGCTGATTTATAGTCTGGGGCACAAATGTACCTGTGACTGGATCGCGAACCAGTTGAGTACCATCTGGGTTTGTAAACAACGGTGCACCTGCATTAGGATTAGTCACAATCGGTCTACCTGTTAAACCTGTTGATGGTCCTCTCGCAGGTGTATTTTCACCGAAGTTAACTGTGGCAACACCGTCGTTGACATTGAAGAAGGTGTCATTGATCCCAAATGAACTATTCGCTCCAGTGCGCTGAGTGGCATTCAAGTTAACATCAACAACTCGGACGTTGACAGCCACCTGACGCTTGCGAATATCCAGACGTGCGAGCTGTGCTGCTGCCAATTCCACCTTGCTGGGCGAGCCAACGAGAGTAACCGAATTAGTCCGATCTTCAGCCACGACCTGCAAACCTCGTAACAATGGTGGCCCATCAGGAGAATCTGGAAGTCGATCGACCGTAACGTTGGTTTCGTTGCTGGTTTGGGTTTGCACCAAACTCGCAGCAGCACCGATCGCCGTGGTTGTCGCCAGTGTAACTGGGCGCGACCGCACAACCGATCTCTCAGCTCCTAGGGCAACGAGGAAGTTAGCAGCTTCAGGGGCAGTGATTTGATTGAGGCGATAACTGCGTGACACGATATTACGCACACTGTTTGGTAGTCTCGCGGCGACAAAAATCGTGCGTCCCATGCGGTTAGCATCCAAGCCAGTCAGCCTCAAAACATTGTTAAAGACATCTTGGGCGGTTTCATTCTCAATATCCAGAGAAATTCGATTGTTGATTCCACCTGTCGTAGCCGTTGCCCCTGCGGTTGGAGCCGCACTGTCATCGGCAAAAACAACGTTCATGCCAGCGACACGAGCGATCAAAGTGAGTACGTCACGCACAGGAGCTTCTCGGAGCGAAATCCGTGGCACACGCTCAGCACTACCAAGATCGATGATGTCTGACCGCAGGTTGTAGTTACTTACCGAGATATCACCAACAGGTGGTGGAACTGGTCGGCGCTGAAACGGTGGCACAACACCTTGAACGCGCCCAGGCAACTGAGGTTGAACCCGCGTCGAGGCTGGTGGCAGTGGTCGCCCTGCGGAGGCAGGAGGAATTTGGGCTAGTTTGAGTCGATCGTTACTGGGAATGATCGTGATTTTGGACTGGAACAAAGGCGTTACCTTGCTGCCAGTCGGATTAGATACGTTTACTTCTCTAGGATTGGCTTGAGCAAACTTATTCGAGATACTTGGCTTAACTGCAACAGGCGCACTCGTAGAAATGCTGAACACCATGCCACTAGGAACATTGCTGGATTTGACTAAATTTTTAATCGCAGCAGCATCATTAACCGTAACTCTGACTTGAACTTTGTCAGATGCGATCTGAGTTGCTTCGATCGAACTGATGCCAGATGCAGGATTAGTCTGGGCGAAGGTAGCATTGCCGTTACTGAGTTTTAACTGCACCCCACTGATCGTGGCGATCCAAGTTTTCCCCTGATTGGTGTACGAAACTTGTGGTCGATTGTTATTGGCGAAATTCAACATCAACTGGAGTCGATTGCCAGCCAAATTGGTTTTAATGTTAGTAATTCGACTGTTGGCAGCACGACTAGCTTGGGCTGAAGGTGCAAGCATTAAAACTTGAGGGCAGACAGTTGCCGCGATTAGCCAGCACGCTAATGATTGACGATTCATGATCATAAATTTAGACTCCTCACTTAAACCACTAAACAAGTGAAATATGATAGACGATTTGCTCCTTATTGGATCGATAAATTCAAGCAGAAATTCATCAAATATTAGGTAATCAAACGTCTAGATGAAATTCCCGACAATCCTCGCCTCTACTACTTAGCAGGAGCGACAGGTGCAGGGGCTTTAGCTGCTTCGGCGGCTTTGATTTCCGCTTCGCTAAATGGCACATATGCCTCCAACAGGAAGCTGATAGTTAGCAATGGTGGCAGTGTCGCCAATATTGCTCTCTGCTGCTCAGGTGTCACCTTACTGTTAGCAACTGGAGTCAATTTAACATTGGTACTCTTGATCATCTTGATGTTTTTAACCACCAGTTGAGGTTTGAGTAACTCCAGGTTTTGCATAATTTTGATCGCGTCTGGATAGGGCGCAGTGAACTGGACATTGAACGTCCGAGTTTGATACTGAGCACCTGCACCAGCCGCCACCGCAGTCGCGGGTCGAATCTCTTCTAGAACATTCTTGATTTCGATCGAAGTTGAGCCATTCGATAGACTTACTGTGGCGGGGAAGCGCGCACTAAGATCTCGAACTAAAGTATCGATGTTGTCAGAACTGGGCAGCAATGCCAAAACAGCCTGATTTCTCTGCTTGGCGGCATCAATTTTTTGGCTGAGGTCGCCCTTGCTATTTACCTGTTGGGTTTTTTGACCAATACTGGTATTTTTGGCAGTAATGTCGCCCTCTAGCTTCGTGATGTTATCAAACCCAGGCTGAATATTATTCACATATAAAAATCCAGCACCAATCACACCAATGGCCCCAAGCACAATACCTAAAATCTTAGCGGGAATTTGGCGACCAAAAAGGATTAAACCTCCCGATCCACCTTCGTCAAAATCTGAAGATCCAATACTAGCTGTCATTACATTACTCCTTTTTCTTGCAGCAATTTGATTCTTTGGACTAGCCCTTCTGCACCTGAATTTTGCAGTTGTGGTAACAACTTAGTTGCAGGTTCTGAGGTTAAGGTTGCCCCAATCTCAAAATCGATTAAAGTCACTCTTACATCTGGTTTTTCAGGCTGGAGCTTGGCAAATCTAATCGTGGCTTTAGCTGGATCGAGATATGGTGAACTCTGAAGTAGGAGAAGAGTATCGTTAATATCGTTAAAACTAGTTGCTTGACCGACCAGAGTAATGTCTTTAGCTGTCTGATTGATGCTATCAACCTGAACGCCAATAGGTAAACGTTGCCTGACTTCTTGCAACACGGCGGAGGCAGGAATATCGCCAACAAACAGAGTCACAAGTTGATTAGTCTGATCTTCGATCGCCTTAATTACTGTTTCTGAGTTCGCCAACTCTTTTAACTTGGCATCCAGTGCAGTTTCTTGGGCTGTCAGCGTAGTTACCTGAGATTGGAGTTCGGTTTCCCTGTAAGAGACATAAAAATATGCCCCGCCAGCGATTGCCAATAACAAGCCAAACACCGCTCCACCATAGATCAGCCACTGGGTATCCTGAATGGGTACGCTTGCTGCTGCCTCTTTCTCAGGATCGATTCGATCGCTCAGAAAATTAATATCTAAACTGTACATAAAATTAAGCCTCTCTTACACCTAAACCTAAAGCGATCGATAATCCCAAACGCTCTTGGAGTGAGATCTCTTGATCGGTGCTCACAGATAGCGATTCCAACGGATCGACCTGAATTGCCGCCACACCGAGACGCTGACTAAAAAACTCATTGAGTTGACCAATACAAGCGCCTGGTCCAGTGAGGAGAAGCTGAACGACATCCGATCCAGCCGATTGGCTAGTGTGGAAGTCGATCGAACGGCGCAACTCATCACCGAGGTCGCCCAGTACCCGCAAGATTGCGGCATCACCTGGGTTAGTGCTGACCATGCCCGCTAGCCCTGCCGTATCCATCGTTTGAATTGGCACATTCATCGCTTGCAGCATATCCATATCGGTATTGCGACGAGGCGGCAAGTTGATCGCACGCAATTGGGCATTTTGAATCTGTGCCGTGCCGATGCCGACAGTCCGAGAAAACTGCGGTACGCCATCTACGGCGATCGTAATTTCGGTGGACTCATACTCAATATCAACAATCGCCACGGCTTCGGCAGCAGAGCTATATCGACTCAACTGCTCTTTGAGCGTCCTGATCAAGGCAAAGCTTGTGACTTCGATAATATCAACACTCAATTGAGCAATTTCCATTGCTTGGAGATACATGTCAGTGACTTCTCGAGGAGTTGCCACCATCAGAATCTCTAGTCTTTCAATCCCGTCGTCATCTAAGCTCGTCCCTAGCTTTTGATAGTCCACATCAGCGTCTTCACGGGGGAATGGCAGATAGAGGCTGGCTTCCTGGTTTAGTACCATTTCACGCAGTTCAGCATCAGGAATTTCGGCGGGGAGCTTGATCAGGCGACTCACAGTTTCGCGACCTGGGACGGCTGTAGCCACACGTTTGGCAGAAATTTTATTTTCTGACATGAGGCTGCGAATGATCTCACCTAATTGAATTGGATCGCTGATGCGTCCTTCTTCCACAATTCCTTCTGGCAGAACCGCAGAAGCATGATTCACCAACTTGAACGATGACTGTCCTTTACGACGCAACTGCACGATATTAACTCGCTCGGAGTTGATCTCTATGCCGACGCCCTTCGGTCCGCCACCAAAAATACCCTTCAGATTACTGAACATAGATTTTTTTATGCTTAGAAAAGCGCAGTCTAACCACTAATGGAGGGATTATAGACCTATAGGGAACATTGTCAATAGGAATTAGCAAAATAATCGATCGACACCGTGCGATCTATTATTTATTAATAGCCATAAATAAGCTGATTTAATCTGATTTTTTGCTATTTACGCCAATTTTTTGCCATTTCTAGTCACTCATAGCTGTAAATTAATTTAAGCCAAACCAACTGAGGTAAGTCGATAAAATCACATCGCCAAAAAACAGGGCGCAAGTGGCTCCGATCGCTAAAAATGGCCCAAATGGAAATTCTTGCTTTTTGCCGAGTTTTTGCAGGGCGATCGCCAAGACACCGAGCAACGATCCCAATGCCGCCGCGACCAAGATCGATAGTAGTAATTTTTCCCAGCCTAACCAAGCCCCGATCATGGCGGCAAGCTTAGGATCACCCGCCCCCATTGCCTCTTTGCCCAGCCAGACTCGACCCAAGAAGCGCATGATATCTAGTAACCAAATGCCCACTACTGCCCCAGTGATGCTCAGTAATAATCGATCGCTCCAACTAGTGTGCTTGAGTTCAGGCATCAAAACCATCATGCTCTGAAAAGCTACGCCTGCAACTAAACCAGACTGGGTTAAAACATTGGGCAATGTCATCGTGTCGAGGTCAATCACCGCCAAAGATAGCAGCCAGCTTAGGAGGAGGCAGTAACCAAGCATCACCAGCACAGGGGTAGAACCACCAAAGGCGATCGATACCCACCAAAATAAAATTGCTGTAATGCCCTCAATCAGGGGATAACGCCAAGAAACAGGCGTATGACAGTAGCGACATTTGCCCTTAATCAGAAACCAGCCCAAAATCGGGATGTTATCTTTGGGGGCGAGTTGTTTGAGGCAGGTGGGACAACGCGATGGCGGAAACAAAATCGATAATTCCGCAGGGACACGGTAAATCACAACGTTTAAAAAGCTCCCAACACTTGCCCCTAACACGATCGCGATTAACTGTAATCCCAGACTTTCGATATTTTCCATACTTAACGTCAAGCTAGAAACGTAGATCTTCAACCGACTGTAGCACCGTCATATCATCGGGCATGGAATATTTGGGGATGGCTGCCTGTAACACTGTGGGCAGATCGGAACTGGAGACTGAGTACTTGGGTATAGCTACAGCTTGGTTATATCCGCGCAAAACTTCGATCGATTCAGGCGTATTGATTTCACGTAGGGCACGAGCCGCCGAGTTACGCACAGCTCGATCGCCATCTTTGAGCATCGCTGATAAGTGAAACACCGCCTCATAAGAACCAATTTCACCCAAAGCCGTGGCAGCATCACAGCGCACTACAGGGAAAGGATCGTGCCGCATCAGATCGATCAGTAGGGGAATAGCTTCATCGATGCCCATTTGCCCCAAAGTGCGGGCAGCAACACTACGAGTATTGCTAGAGGGGTTTTTGAGCATGGTGGCTAAGGCGGTGGTGGATGGCGCACCAATTGCCCGTAGAGCTTGGGCGGCTTGGGATTGGACGCTGAGATCGGCATCTGTGAGTCGAGCGGCTAAAGCATTACAAGCCAGTGGCGATCGAATCTGGGCAAGTGCCCAAGCTGATTCAAACCGTACAGTTCTGACTCGATCTGACAATGACTGGATCAAAGCTGGGACTGCTAAAGGTGAGTTGATCTGACCTAAGGAGTGCGCCGCATGGATTCTGACTAGATCATCACCGTGTTTCAAGACATCGACCAGAGGTGATACGACTGGCAGACCGCCCCGACCTAAAGCTTTTGCCGCCGCCGCTTGGACTTGAATCGATCGATGGCGCAGCATTTTTACTAACCAGCCCACAGCTTCTCTATTACCGATGCAGGCTAAAGCCGTCGTAGCGTGCCAGTGCAGTTGTCGATCGGGATTTCGGGCAGCTTCGACTAAGCTGGAAATTGCCTGAGGCGATCGCAAATATCCCAGTGCTAGAGTCGCTTTTTTGGCTAAAGCCATATCATCTTGTTCCAGCCGCACGATCAGGTCTGGAACCACATTCTGTCTCGATCGAATCAACTTTTGTAAAGCTCTAGAGTATTGATCGGAGCGCGTAGCCGCATCAAATTCCGCCAAAATTGAGGCAATACCACCGATTTCTGGCGCAGATCTAGTTCGGGCGCTACTAGAATCGTTGGTACTGGCAAAGTTATCGGTAAATTCCACAGGTGAAACTCTGTAGTCACTTAGCTTCGGTGGCTCTAGCTTTTGTTTAGGATTAACTTTGCTCTTATCGAAATCATCCATAACCGCTAACCTACTGCAAGCTTGTCGTATTAAGGGATGTACAGCGAAACTAGATCGCTAAGATTTTGATTCATGATAGATCTCTTATTTTAATGCCTATGGCGATGTAAAAGTTATTCTACGTTAGAAGGCTCAAGTCGATCTCGATCGCAACCTAGACTAGAGAAGAGCGAAAATCTCCAGCAAGAAATAAATCATTCGATCGAGTCCAGTATTTTTTTGCTGCTAACCTAGAAAAATTACTTAGTCTAGGATCGGGCAAAATTCAATGCATAAAATCAAGTTAGTTATATAGATGAATCAACTTAGTAGTGCTTTTACCCTGTTTTTGAGTCTGTTGGTAGAAGCGATTCCGTTTTTACTCCTAGGCGTGCTGCTATCGGGTATGCTGCTGTTGTTTGTGTCAGAGCGAAAACTGATCGCGCTGATGCCCAAGCATCCTTTCCTAGGAGCATTGATGGGGAGTTTAATCGGTTTTTTATTCCCCGTATGTGAATGCGGCAATGTGCCTGTAGCAAGGCGTTTACTCATGCAAGGCGCACCTGCTTCGGTGGCGATGGGTTTTTTGTTGGCAGCCCCAACGATCAACCCTGTGGTAATTTGGGCAACTTGGACAGCATTTCGCGACCAACCAGAAATTGTCGTGTTGCGGGTGGTGCTGTCATTGTCGATCGCCACGATTATTGGTTCGATCTTCGGGATGCAAAAAGATATCCGTCCTTTTCTCCAACCCAGCCTGACACGCTATATGTTCAGCGATTTGGACAGCCCCGAACCAGCAGCTCAATCACCTTCTAATCTCTTGCAAACTGGAACTTTTTTTCTGGGTCAACCTGGAAAAAGCCTACAGTCAAGCGTTGCTACCTTGCCAGCTTTTGCCAATATCCCAGATCCGATCGAATCGAAACCGTTGGTCGATCGCTTGCAAATGCTCCTCGAAAATTCGGTAAAGGAGTTGCGCGAACTAGGTGGGATTTTAATTATAGGTAGTGCGATCGCCACGGTAATTCAGGTCGGCATTCCCAGAGAAATCATCATCAATCTGGGACAGGGCCAAATTAGTTCGATCTTGGCGATGATGTTACTTGCGGCGATTGTATCCATTTGTTCGACTGTGGATTCTTTCTTTGCACTCTCATTTGCCTCAACATTTACTAGTGGTTCTCTCCTTGCTTTTTTGGTATTTGGGCCGATGATTGACCTCAAATCGATCGGCTTAATTCTCACAATCTTCAAAAAAAGAGCTGTGTTCTATTTATTCTTGATCTCGGCTCAGCTTACTTTTCTAGCTTGTCTGTTTATTAATCTAAATGTTCGATAATCTCTCTAATCCCTAATATGACAACTATTCGATCGATGTCTCAACTCAAACCCTGGCTAGATGTAATGGCAATGGGGGCGTGGGGTCTATTAATGTTTAAGCTGTGGTTCACAGGGCAGCTTTATCTACTGATTCATCCTAATTACATGTGGATGGCTTTTGCCTCTGGTTTCGTGCTGATCGCGCTCAGCATTTTAGAAGGGTGGCGGATATCGCGGCAACGTCGCTATGTTGATGCCGAGCAACACTTCACACTAATCATGCCATCGCTTAGTAGCAGTTTGTTGTTGTTTGTGGCAATCGCAGGATTACTGATTACACCGCGTCCCTTTGCTAGCGATACGGCTTTACATCGGGGCGTGATGGATAGTTTGTCGATGACCCGCAATAAGCCTGAATCTTTTCGTTCTAATAGTAAGCCAGAAGAGCGATCGCTAATTGAATGGAAGCGGACGCTGGATGTCTATCCCGAACCAGATGCTTATACAGGTCAAAAGGTGAAACTTCAAGGTTTTGTCGTCCACACTAGCAATCTACCCGATAACTTCTTCATGATTTCGCGTTTCGTGATCACCTGTTGCGCGGCTGATGTCTATCCTGTGGGCTTGCCAGTAAAGTTAACGCAAAGTCGATCTGCTTATCCACCTGACAAATGGCTAGAAATTGAAGGAAAGGTAATTACTGAGACGATCGACGGTAACCGCCAACTCGCAATCCAACCTGATAAATTAACGCCTATTCCTGAACCCAAGAATCCTTATGATTATTAACTTGCCCCTCACCCCTAGCCCCTCTCCTTCTGGGAGAGGGTAACAAGATTATCAATGTCGCAGAATCAAAAAAAATGAAAAGTGAAGCTGATGTCAATCTAGAACTACAGCCAGATCCTCAATTAGGCGAGTCTAAAGCAATAATTTGGATGGTAGCGATCGCGGCGTTGATTCTATTTTTATGTAGTAGTTTAAAACATGGATTATTTCAGTCAACGGCTTGGGATTTAGGGATTTTCGATCAGGCTGTTTATCTGATTGCTCAAGGAGAAGCTCCGATATCTTCATTTACCGAGTTTCACATCCTCGGCGATCATGCCGCATTTATTCTCTATCCGATTGCTTTACTGTATAAGGTTTTTGCTGATGTCCATTGGTTGCTGGCAATTCAATCGATCGCCTTATCGCTCGGAGCATTACCGACATATTATCTTGCCCAACAAGCAGGGTTAAAGACATCCCAATCACTGACTTTAGCAGCAGTTTATTTGCTCTATCCCTTGGTATTTAATCTCAATCTATTTGATTTCCATCCTGAGGTGATCGCACTCCCCGCAATTTTTGCCGCAGTTCTATTTGCGCGACTAGAACGAGTGGGATGGTTTATCTGTTCATTAGTGATTATCCTTAGTTGTAAAGCAGCTCTGGCTTTGACTGTAATCTCGATCGGATTGTGGTTAGTATTATTTGAGAAAAGGCGATTATGTGGTTCGATCGCCATATCAGTTGGGATTGCCTGGTTTCTAATTGCAACTCAAGTAATTATTCCCACAATCGGTGGCGAAGGCGCATCAGTCGGGCGACACATCACTCGCTATAACTATTTGGGTAATTCGTTTAGCGAAATTGCCAGTAATTCGATCTTCAATCCAGTTTTATGGTTGGGTAAGATATTCTCGGTCGGGACATTAGAATACGCCGCTCTGGCTCTGTCTCCTATAATTTGGCGATTGTCTCCCCGACATCTTACGCCATTAATTCCTGCCATTCCTGCTTTAGCGATGAACATCCTCTCTAGTGATGGCGCGCAGAGAGATGTGATCCATCAGTATTCTTTACCTGTCTTACCTTTTTTGATCTTAGTCGTGATTTCTAGCTTGGCTGACAATCGTGGTTGGCTACGGAGCAATCGCGCGATCATCCTTTGGGCATTGTTAGGATTTCTGATTTTGTCTCGATCTCATTTCTTTTTGGGTCGATATTGGGAGAGTTTGGACACTTGGCAAGCAACTAGAGAAGCGATCGAACAAGTTCAAACCGATAAAGGCAGCGTTCTCACAACCGCAGAAATTGCCCCCCATCTCACCCATCGGGCTTTGGTCAAGTTAGCAATTACCGAGCCACCACCCACCGATCTAACGAGATTTCAGCATATTTTGCTCAATGTCAAACATCCTGGCTGGCTGAGTAATCCTGAGTTTGCCCAAGGATTGGTCGATCGACTCAAAACCACACCACAGTTTCGGTTAAGCTATCAAAAAGATCGGGTATATTTATTCGATCGAGTTTAATAGTGAATTCTCAGCATTGATATAGAAATCCTAAATCGGTTGTAAAATGGCTAAATTTACTGTGCAAAGACTCTAGGCGCAGACCTTTTTATGAATCAGATAGGATTTCTGCATCTTGTAAATCTTCCCACCAGCCATCTTCTCCTGAGAATCCTGCAACTCTAATACATTCTTCACCAGATCTAATAGATTCAAAAGAATCAATAGCAATAGCATAGATA
>JARCMB010000304.1 GCA_030248825.1 Pseudanabaenaceae cyanobacterium MP8IB2.15
ATCGTGCTGGATGAGATTAATCCCGTGTTGGATTTGGGATTGTTGGAGATCGATCGAGTCGTCAAAGATCTAAAACACAAGCCCGAACATCTCGAAGTGATCTGCACGGGACGCGGCGCACCCCAGGCTTTGATCGATATTGCCAACTTGCACTCAGAAATGCGCCCTCACGAACATCCCAACGCTGAAGCCTATGGTGTGACTGGGATTGAGATCTATACAGGTGCAGGTAAAGGCAAAAGTACGGCGGCCTTGGGTCGATCGCTTAAGGCAATTGGTTTGGGCATTAGTCGCGATCAGTCCCATCGGGTGTTGATTATGCAGTGGCTCAAAGGTGGGACAGGCTATACCGAAGATGCTGCGATCCAGGCTCTCAGCCGTAGTTATCCCCATGTTGTCGATCATCAACGTTGTGGACGCGATGCGATTGTGTGGCGTGGTCAGCAGCAAGAAATTGACTTGATCGAAGCTCAGCGTGGTTGGGAAATTGCCCAGACCGCGATCGCTTCAGGCTTATACAAAACGATTATTCTTGACGAACTCAACCCAACCGTTGACCTCGATCTTCTTCCCGTCGAGCCAATCTGCCAAGCCCTGCTCCGCAAGCCCAAAGATACTGAAGTGATCATTACAGGACGTTGTTACAATCAACCCGCCTACTTCGATCTTGCCAGCGTGCATTCAGAAATGGTCAACCACAAGCATTACGCCGATCAAGGTGTCGATCTTAAACGCGGTGTTGATTTCTAATGAAGCCTTATCAAAGCATTTCGATCGATGACTGTGGCGAACCACTGGTGACAATTTCATCCGAGTTTGCCTTTGCCAATCCCCACGCTTACCAGTCTCTCGGCGCGCCCTATGGAGATCGATCGCCGTTTTATCTGCGCTCTGGCGTTTTGGCAAGACTACAGCGATCGCAGGCGTTTTTACAGCAAATTCATCCTGACTGGCGGATTTTGATTTTCGATGCTTATCGTCCGATCTCCGTACAGCAGTTTATGGTCGAACATACTCTGACCCAGCTCGCCGTAGAACGCGGTTGGCAAAAAGAAGATCTATCTTTACTACAACATCAAGAACTGATGACAATCGTGCTGCAATTTTGGGCAATCCCCAGTCACGATCCCGCCACACCGCCACCACACAGCACAGGAGCAGCGATCGATGTCACGCTAGTCGATCGGAATGGCAAGGAAATCGATCTTGGCGGTGCGATCGACGAAATATCTCCCCGCTCTTTTCCCGATTACTATGCCTCCGATTCAAGCTTTAATGGTCAAGAATTTGTCGATCGACGTGAATTACTCCAAAAAGTCATGAATTTTTCAGGATTTCAACGTCATCCTCATGAATGGTGGCATTTTTCCTATGGCGATCAAATGTATTTCTGGTTAGTTGGCTCAAATCAAGTCGATCGAAAGGCAACCGATTTAAGCCCAATCGATCGTAAGGTTGCTTGCTACGGTGGATGTTTTTAGGCAATTAATATTGGATTCCCTGTAGCGGTTGTTACTGTTTATGCAAAATTATGCGAATATTACATGCCTAAAGCTAAAATTTGCATAGCCACAGCAATAAGTCCAGTCTATATAATCGTTATTTATACTAAAGTTATAAAAGTTCTTCGCTAAGCTTATGTGAGATTGCGATCGACACCGTAAGCCAGCGATATCTGATGAATTTAACAGCACACTCAAGGATTGCTATGCCGAACAATCAAAGTGAGAAGGAAAAACTTCAATCGATCGAATTAGACCCTGCCTTGCTGGCAGAATTGTCTGAGGTTACAGCCGACCCCAGCCAAGCTATAGACGTTGCCATTCGCCAATGGCTGCAACGTCGAGCGATCAAAGAAGCCGATAGTTCTCGCCCTTTACCTCAAAATCCTCTAGTGCCGCCACGCGGTGAGTGGAACGATTAGTCAAGTGACGGAGTAGATTCTATGACTGATGAATTTCTCCTGATCAATTCTATGTTCCTGACTTCAGGATTGCTCTACGCTGTCATCAGCTTGCCTCTGATTGCCCTGAAGGTTAAACCGAATAAGTGGTATGGCTATCGCACCAAAAGAACTCTATCTAACCCTAGGATCTGGTATGCCGCGAATAAGGCAATGGGGTTTGATATGTTGCTGGCGGGTTTGATGATCGCATTCTCCGCTTTGATGATGATTTTGTTCGGTCGATCGCTACCGATCATTGCAGCGATCGGGCTAAATTTAGCTGTGATGTTTGTTTCGATCGGCTGTGCTGTAGTTCACAGCTTTCTGTCATTACGCCAGCTATCATGATTTTTAACACTTGAGATGGAGATCGATACGGCGATTGAGCCCTGTAAAGAATTACAAATCTATGCCTTATTTATGGCTTCAAAGATCGTCGATCTCTTAGTCCAAATAAAACCGCATACTCGAACTAAATCCATGTTAAATAGCTGGCATAGTAATACTTTCAGGCATCGCAACTATTCAGTTCTGGTTGTACTTGCGACCAGCCTTGCCCTTAGTAGTTGCGATTCTAACCCGCCTCTCCAAAAAAATTCTGATTTGGTCGATCGAGATGTTGCTTTAGCCCTGACCAAACCACCCGCTAAAGTTGCTTTTATCGAAGCACAGAAGGTTATGGTGCGTCGGCAAAAGACTTCCCAAGACATTCCCGCGATCGAAGGCATGGGATTACAAATTTCTGATACCATTCGTACCCAAGCTCCAGGGCGCGTCCAAGTTGAATTTATTAACGGCGTGTCTTTTCGGATTGGGGGCGATTCGGTGTTGACCATTCAACCGCAAAATCGGCTCAACTTTACCAAAGGCGACATGATTACTTGGGTAAAGCCAGGCATGAAAGTCCCGACTGAGATTGTCACGCCTGTGGCAACTGCGGCGATTCGCGGTACTACAGCCTATGTCGAGATCCCTAAAGACTATGCCAGTGCTAGCAGTCAAGGCATCAGATTTTTCTCTTGGGAAGGAAATGTGGCAGTAAGGTTAAATAACAGTACTGAAGAGGTGATGCTCAAAACAGGTGAGGAAGTATTCATCAAATCAGGTGCGACAAAGATTCCACCGATTCGTCGCCTCAGTCGCAAAGAATGGCCGCAACGCTTGCAAAATGGCCGTTTCTTACGCAGCTTTACCACGCCATTACCAACGCAACCTCTGATCGATCGACTAGTGCCTGGGCAGTCTAGCCTAGACGAAGCTCCACCTAAAGAGTAGGTTGAACATTGTTGGTTTATGTCCTACACATCAATCGTCAACAGTCGATCGGCTGTTAGGTTTAGCTCTGGGAAAACACTCGATCGAATCACATCTTTACCCCGAAACTGAGCTAACTGATATTCATGCCTCACCAGCGTGTAAACACTCACCGTTGGTTGCTTAGGAAAGCCGATATATCGTTTTCCACCCAAAGCTCGATAATCCAAAATCCAATATTCAGAAATGCCCAAAGCTTCGTAATCTTCTAGCTTTTTTGCATAGTCATCTTGCCAATTTGTACTCACCACCTCGATCACCAATCGGGCAGATTGTCCTTGCCTAATGGTCGAGGCAGTCTTCCAGAGTCTTTCCGAGCCAAGCTGTTGACGGTCTAACACAATCACGTCTGGCACATATCCATTAAGTTCACTTTCAGGTTTAACACAGCAGGATTTGGGCAAGAACCAAGGCAGGTTGAGTCGATCGATTTCTCGATCGAGCTGGCGCGTTACCAGTCCAATAATTTCCTCACGATCGCCGACTGGACGCACCTCTATTACCTCGCCATCAATTAACTCGTAGCGTTTGCCATTTTCGGGATATTGCGCCAAATATTCATCAAACGTGATCGGTCGTGAAATTGCCTGCACCATCTTACTTCTCCCAACGGAAATAGCTTGATTACTCCGATTGTATAGTGAAGATCGCTTAGAATATGAACTACATCCAACTGCTCGCATTCAGAAGCAATGACCATTCAGTCTCTACCTTTGATTACAGTTCAACTCACGATCCCCTTTGAGTCTTTGGTTGCAGCGATGATTTCTCTGAGTACAGCAGAAAAAACACAACTCATGGAAATCCTTGAGCATGAACTGCAACCCATTGATTCAAAACCAAATGAAGCTAGCAGAAGTTTTCAGCGTGGCTGGGAAGATGCGATGACTGGGAAAGTTAGACCAATTGAAGGATTATGGGATCGGGTTAATGCCGAACAATCCTAACGAACCGTCTCCTATTCGGATTTTTACGACTGAAGAATTTGAACGGCAATTGCGATCACTCCTTAAAAGATATAGAAGCATTCAATCAGACGTTCAACCAATTATCGAACAATTACAAGCAAGCAAAGCTCTGGGTGACAAGATTCAGAACGTTGGTTACCCTGTATTTAAGGTCAGAGTTCAGAATAGTGATATCCAAAAAGGTAAAAGCGGCGGTTATCGTCTCATCTATTACATGCAACTATCATCAGAAATTGTTCTCATAACAATTTACGCCAAATCCGATCGACAAGACATATCTGCTAAGGAAGTCCGTAGAATTATTGAGTTATTTGTAAACGAGCTTTACTGATGGTTTTCTCAACTGGGAACAGATTCTTGCCAATCGCATGGGTTTGGACTTGAGACCATTAACAGATCTCGAACTGTGGGAACACCTATGGCAGCAATTTAATAGCAGCGAACCACCTGCGATTCCGCAATTGTTGGTGATGTCTGAACGCGGTATAGAGGAACGGGTGACTACGCAAGTACATATGAAAACATTACTGCTAGAGCGTCCCGACTCAATTCCCTTTGCTGACAATGGTTTTGTACATCTGAAGGGTGAATACATTGGCGTACTCACATTCATGGATAAACCAGGTGGTTGGGTATCCAAGGGTAAACAGATGCGCTATCTCTGGGAGGCGATCGCCCGTGATTCTGTGGCGAACACGGAAGTATTTTGTCAGTTCACAAGGGCAAATGAAACGATTGTCAAGGCAAATATGCAGCGCGTTACAAAGCAAAGCATCGTCTCGCAAGAACAGTCTGCATCATTCAATAACATCAATGTCAATGCGTCGTTAAAACAGCAAAAAGCCGTCAAAGCACAGGAAGCACTTTATGAAGGCGCAATTCCGATCAATGTGGCAGTAGCCGTATTAATCCATCGTCCTAGCCCGAATGCTTTGGATGATGCCTGTCGCTATTTTTGCAGTTGTTTCCAACGTCCCGCATGGGTAGAACGCGAAACTGAATATGCATGGTTGATGTGGAAGCAAACCTTACCGATTATCGTTGGTAATTTGCTAGCCCAACCGTTTCCGCGTCGTCAGGTATATCTGTCTGATGAAGCAGTCGCCTTTACGGGTTGCGTCATGCCCAGATCGGTTGATCAAACTGGCTTTGAATTAATCACAGAAGAGGGCGGAATGCCTTTATATCTGGATGTGCGGAAGCATCGGAATATCGGTATATTTGCAACCACCCGTGCGGGTAAATCGGTACTGATATCTGCCTTTATATCCCAAGCTCTATGCAATAACCAACAGATTGTCGCGCTCGACTTCCCCAAACCTGATGGTACGAGTACATTTACGGACTACACCCGTTTTGTGGGCGACCTCGGTGCGTATTTCGATATCAGTAAAGAGTCCTCAGAGTTAGGCACGCATGGGTTTGGACTTGAGACCATTAACAGATCTCGAACTGTGGGAACACCTATGGCAGC
>JARCMB010000305.1 GCA_030248825.1 Pseudanabaenaceae cyanobacterium MP8IB2.15
CGGGATGTCCGTGTATCCCGACGCTCATCTGGGTACAGATAGAGCGCGGGACTTACAGCCTCCCGAACCCACCATTAGTTAAACACAGATTTCTGGGTCTAAATTTTTTGTTTTGGTCTGGAACACTGGAGATCGATGGTTGCAGTTGTTAACTATTCGTTGTTTACTGTTAATCGTTCAATGTTTTCTGTTTGAATCGTGAAAGTATCTGTAATTTTGCCGACGAAAGATCGCGGCGTTGCCATATCCGAGACAATCGCTTCTTTACTTGCTTTAGACTTCGCTCAAGATCGGCACGAGATTTTGATTGTTGATAATCTTTCTAGCCCCGAAAATCAGCGACACTTGCAAAGTTTTCAGGCAGATCATGTCGATCGAATCCGCTATGTGCGTGAGCCAAAGCTCGGTCTGTGCAACGCTCGGAACTGCGGCATTAACAACAGTCGTGGCGAAATTCTCGTTTTCCTCGATGATGATGCGATCGTACCAACCTACTGGCTGAAGAACATCGTCCAACATTTCTCCGATCATCCCAATGCATATGCGTTAGGCGGGAAAGTAATCGCTAAATTCACTTCCCCTCCACCTGACTGGTTAGATCGACGGTTGGGAATTTACATCAGCAACTTCGATCATGGTGAGCAAGTACTCAAACTGAAATACAACGAGTATCCCAGAGGCGCAAACATGGCATTTCGGCGCGATGCCTTTACTAAGTGTGGTGAATTTCTCGACTGCTTCGATCGAAAGGGCAATTCCCTCATGAGCTATGGTGACATCGAAATGTGTTATCGCGTCGATCGACAGGGCTATGACATCCTCTACGTCCCAGATGCCGAAGTCGATCATCTGATTCGGGGCGATCGACTTAATGAAGAGTGGTTTAGGAACCGCTTTTACTGGCAGGGCAGGTCAGAAGGGCTATTTGAACTGCTCCATTATGGCAGGAAGCATATTCTCAAAAGCCTTTATTCTCACTTCAAGCAAAGTATCAAAGGCGATCGATACGACAAACTCCACCACCAAGGATTTCTCACTGCTATAGCTCTTAATTTTTTTAGAACAGAATTTAACTAATATTTCTGAAGATTTTAACGATTATGGCAGTGATTTTGCCAGCAAAACCTCAATTTTACCAAGCAGTCGAGTTAGTTCAACAGGTTTAGTATCGTAATCATCACAACCAGCTTCGATCACTTTTGCTCGATCGCCTGACATTGCGTGTGCCGTTAAGCCCAAAATTGGAATCGCTTGAGTTGTGGCTGAATCCTTTAAAATCCGTGCTGCTGCCCAACCATCCAATACAGGTAAACTCATATCGAGCAGAATAATGTCAGGCATTTCGGTATGCGCCAGCTCTACGCCTTGCTGTCCGTCTACAGCCACAATTACCTTAAAGCCTTTACGTTCCAAGCGTCTGGATAACATATCTCGGTTCATCTCATTATCTTCAATATACAAAATCTTTGGCATTTAGGATCTCTTCTCTTTTTTTCTGGTTTTTTATTGATGAATGCGCGTGAATAGAGCATCCATTTGGAGAATTTCATCAGTATTTGGATCGGTGAGCCAGCCAACAGGACGGCTAAATTGAAATCCTCTCTCTGTCATGAATTGGAGTAAATCAGGAAATAGTAATTCGCCATCATACATCTGCTTAAAAGATGCTTCTAAAATCACCATATCGATCCGTTTGAGTGTTTGGGCTGCACCTCGTAAAACATTAGCTTCATAGCCCTGAACATCAATTTTCAGTAAAGTCGGAGAATCCAGTTGAATATCCGCAAATACTAGATCTAGAGTTGATAATGGCACATCGATCGAATCAGTTTCTAAGGCATCTGGGAAAGCTTGATGGTGGGCAGGGGCTAGAGCCAAAATCGAACTAGAGTGTCGATGCGAGTTGATATTAAATCTGACTTCGCCAGTTCGATCTCCTAAAGCGATCGGATATATTTTGATGTTTTTGAGTTTAGATAAATTTTGCTGAAGTTTTGGCAGACAATCTGGTAAAGGCTCAAATGAGTGAATTTGGACACGATCTAGTTCTCCAAATAAATGCGCTGACGCGATCGAAAACTGCCCCACATTCGCACCGACATCAATCACTGTTTTAGGCGCAATTCCCTGCTTCACCAATCCTGAAATCATCTGATAAGAAGTTACGGAAAACATCGACCAAGTAAGGATCGATCGAATCGCTTTAAAGTCTGTTAGCAAAGAAACAATTGTATTGAGTTTTCCCATACACCAATTTTAACTAAGGATTGAGGAAGAAGTCTCTGAGCTTAGCTTTTGCAGTAGCTCTGCTAATTTATTCTGGTTACTCTGACACAGATCGGTAAACTTTTCTAGTACGTTAACTGATGTTTGGTGAAATAATTGGGGTGAATCTTGCCAAAATTCAATCTGATTTACAGCTTTAGTGGCAAAATCTTCCGATCGATCGATCACTAATCCTGTACTTGAGTCGATCGCGCAGTCAATACAACCACGCCCAAATGCGATTGTGGGAACACCAAATGACATCGCTTCATAGATTGTCAATGGTTCGGCTTCATTAGCATATTTGGTCGGGAAAAGCAGCAAATCTATAGTTTGAAAAAAAGTAGTTTTATCATCCCCATACTTGGCTCCAATATACTCAGTATGACTAAGTTGGGATAATCTCGCTATAACTTGTGCCTCAATCTCTCGATCTTGAAAGGGACCTGCAATCAGAGCTTTATATTCAACTCCATTTTTTTCTAGCTGCTCAACCACATCAAGAAATTCCATAATTCCTTTCTCAGCGGCGATGTTGCTAAGAAACCCAATGATTTTGAGCGCAACTTTAGGTTTAAGGTCAACAGGTGAGGAGATATTCGATCGAATAAACACGATATTAGAGAGTATAAATGTATGGCTGACAGATTTATAGAGGTGGACTAATTCTCGCTCCATATTCTTACAGAGCACAATATGAATAGAATCTATTCCAGCTAATCTTGTTAATAATTGAGTCGGTAAAAACTTACGGTTGAGATAAGCATAACTATGATGATGTAAGAAAATCTGCACCTGAAATAGTCGAGCTAAAGCGATAAATAGAGCTTCATAGAGCTGCCCAAATCCACCCGACAGCCCAATATAGATGCTTAATTTCTGGTCTAATTTCTGACTTTGACGCAGAATCCCCATCAATGAGTAGAGTCCTGCGATAATTTTACGAAACCGTGCCAGCCTGACCTGCCAATTGCGCTCTAATGAGTCAGGTGCAAGATCGATAATGGATAAGTTGACCTGAGCTTGAGTCAGCAATTTTTGCATCTCAGCATTTACCTGAGATACTCCATACACAGGCGGGGGCAAGGCTCCGATCAAGCAAATACGGTATGATTGAACGATTAAACACTTTAAATTCATCTCGATCGATCGACTTCCTCCGTAAGATTGAAATCATCCAAGTTTTTATTTTAATTCGATCGATTTGCCTTGGTGAGTAAAAAAACAGTAAAGATGTGGCTTACACTATCATCAATATAATGAAGTGTATAGAGCAGAGGCAGCAAGATGAAATGGAATAACATGCGCCGCAGCGACAACGTGGAGGATGAACGCAATGATTCATCTGGTTCTGGATCTGGCTCACCAACTGGCGCACTCAGTATAGGCGGCGTAGTTATTGCTGTGATCGCAGGCTTGGTTTTACAAGTCAATCCGCTTGTGATCTTGGGGTTTCTCCAAAGTAGTAACACTGATACAGGTGCTCCCACATCAAAAAAATTAGCTCCACCAGTCAACGATCGAGACTCAGATTTTGTCAAAGCCATCTTGGGCGACACCGAAGATACTTGGAGCAAGATCTTTCAGCAACAACTCAACACCCAGTACCAACCGCCCAAACTCGTGTTGTTTCGTAGCAGTGTCAACTCGGCATGTGGATCTGCCCAAACTTCATCGGGGCCGTTTTACTGTCCTGCTGACAAGAAAGTTTACCTAGACATGGCTTTCTTTCAATACCTTGAAGCTACGGCAGGTGAAAATGCTGACTTTGCGAGGTCTTATGTGATCGCGCATGAGGTGGGGCATCATGTCCAAAATTTGCTGGGGACATCAGGTGAGGTAAGACAGTTAAAGTCTGGTGCCAGCAAGGCTAAAGCGAATGAGCTTTCGGTACGGGTTGAGCTTCAGGCTGATTGTCTGGCTGGGGTTTGGGGTTTCAATTCGGCACAACGAGGTTTAATCGATCGAAAAGATGTCAGCACTGCACTGAATACGGCGACGCAGATTGGCGATGACTATTTGCAAAAGCAGGCCAAGAGAAATGTTGTGCCAGAATCCTTTACGCATGGGACATCTCAACAACGGGTGAATTGGTTCACACGCGGGCTCAAGTCAGGTGATATCGATCAATGTGATACTTTCAAGACTAATCGCTTGTAGTGCCTGTGAGGAGAGAGGGCCAGAAATTAGAGATAGAATGGGAAGGTTTAAATAGACATCCTTTTGCTTTGTGGCTTTGCTTTTTTGGCAGGTATAATTGATGCCGCAGTTGGAGGTGGAGGTTTGATCCAGCTCCCAGCTTTGTTGGTGATTATGCCACAGACCGCAATCGCTACTTTACTAGGAACAAATAAAGTCGCTTCGATCGCAGGTACAGCCGTTGCCGCCGTGCAGTACAGCCGATCCGTTAAACTTGACTGGCGCACGACAATTCCCGCTTCGATCGCTGCTTTTATTTTTTCCGCAATTGGAGCTAGGATTGCCAGTTTACTGAAGCCTGAAATGCTACGTCCAGTGATTTTGGTGATCCTGATTGTGGTGGCGATTTATACATTGGTCAAAAAAGATTTCGGCTCACTCCATGCCCCTAAGTTTTTGCCTAATACCCGTTTGGTAATTGGAATTGTCATGGGTATGGCGATCGGCTTTTATGATGGCTTTCTCGGCCCTGGTACAGGCAGCTTTCTCACCTTCACTTTTATCGGTGTTTTGGGATTCGATTTTCTCACTGCTTCGGCTTCTACTAAGGTGGTGAATTTTGCTACAAATCTCTCGGCTCTGATCTACTTTGCTTTTACCGATCGCATTCTCTATTCGATCGCACTCCCAATGGCGGTTTGTAATATCCTCGGCTCACTGATCGGCACAAAATTAGCTCTAGCAAAGGGTTCAGGTTTTATCAGGATTCTGTTTTTAGTCGTAGTTTCGGGCTTGATTCTGAAACTCACCTACGATACTTTTTTCGGCAAGTAGGGTATTCGTGAGATATCCCCAACAAGCACTCAATTTCACGGATCAGTTTTGCTTCGATCGACATTATCTGTCATCTTTTTACCGTAAAAATAGCTCGCAGTTTTTTTGCCGCATCTTTGATCGTTATTTTCACCTCTTTCTATCCGTCAATTTTATGTGATTGCAGCACGACTAGCTAAAACCATATCCAACGATCGAATGTAGATTAGAGTTCTCAACCTACACTTATTTGTCTGTTTCTGATGCTTCAGGATCTGGAGTAGATGACTGGCTGGAATCATGACTAGAGCTATGATTCGATCCGTGGTTGGTGCGATCGAAACCATTAGTTTCGTGATGATTCGATCGACCTTCTAATTCACTCGCTAAATGACCATCGACATCCCCAGCGATCGAAGGCGAAGGCTTATACAAACCTCGTGAAACTCGTTCTTGGATAGTTTTGATCGTAATGTAAAGTACTGGCACAATAAATAAGCTCAGCACCGTGGCGATGCACATCCCACCAATCACCGCCGTACCAAGAGATTGACGCGCCGCCGCACCCGCGCCAGTGGCGATCGCCAGAGGGAAAATCCCAATAATCGTTGAAAGCGCTGTCATCAAAATTGGACGCAGACGTTGTTTTGAAGCTTCTACCACCGCTTTGGTAATGCTCAGCCCTCGATCGCGCAACTGGTTGGCAAACTCTACGATCAAAATTGCGTTCTTACTCGCCATCCCGATCAGCATGACGAAACCAATCTGGGTATAGACATCATTACCGATGCCACGGAAAAATACAGCAATCAACGCGCCCAAAATTGCCAGAGGCACAGTGAGCATGATGATCGCAGGATCGATATAGTTCTCATACTGGGCTGCCAGCACCAAAAATACAAACACCAGTCCTAAGCCAAAGATCGCGACTGCTTGACCGCCCGCACTGATTTCTTCGAGCGATAGACCCGTCCACTCATAGCCAAATCCCGCAGGGAGGGTTTGTTTCGCCACAGCCTCCATCGCCTGAATCGCCTGTCCCGAACTCACGCCTGGAGCGGGGTTGCCAGAGATCAGCACCGATCGAAACAGATTGTAGTGATTGATGATTGACGGCGCAATTACCTGTTTGACCGTGACCAGACTACTGAGCGGGATCATCTCTCCTAGTTTCGATCGAACGTAGATTTTATTGATGTCTTCGGGCGTGGAACGATACTCCTTATCAGCCTGAACGTAAACCCGATAGGTGCGACCAAACTGGTTGAAATCGTTGACATATCTCGATCCTAGTAGGGTCTGAAGCGAGTTAAAGATATCTTCGAGCGAAACTTGGAGAGCGTTAGTTTTTTGTCGATCGACTTCGACACTTAGTTGGGGCGTATTACCGCTAAAGTCAGGTCGCAAACCGACGATCTGCGGCGGTGCGGGTTTGTCAGGTGTACCTGGATAGGTGCTTGCTCCTGCCATGAATCCGCCTAAAACCTCCTCTAAAACTGGAAATCCTTGGTTAGTTCGATCTTGAAGTTGGAATTCAAATCCGCCGACATTACTCAATCCCAGAATCGCAGGAGGTGGGAATGGTAAGACGATCGCATCTTTAATTGAGAGTAATTCTGGCAACAGCCCAAATGGCATTGGCGCGAACCCACCGATCACTTCTTTAGCAGAACGAGATCGCTCTTTCCATGGCTTTAACGTGCTAAACACAATACCCTGATTTGGGGTTGTACCACTGAAGCTAAAACCACCGACCGCAAAGATATTGGCAATTTCAGGATAGGCGCGGACAGGCTTGCCATCTCGATCGGTGACGACCTTGCCATCTCGATCCACCTTGGGTCGAGTCATAATCTGCTCGATCTGCTCCAGCACTTTTTCGGTATAGCCTAGTGATACTCCTTCTGGGGCTTGGACGATTGTAATAAAGTAGCCCTGATCTTCTTGAGGTAAAAAACCTGTAGGGACGATATGGTACATCCAGTAAGTCACTGCCAGAGATGCCACAAATAAAGCCAAGACGATCCCTTTTAGCCCAGTCAATTTAGCCAAAATCCAAGCGTATCCGTCTCTACCACCATCAATAAACCGATTGATCGCATTAAAAAACCAGTTGTTCGGCGGTTGTTCTTGCCGCAATAATAATGCCGACAAGGTAGGTGTCAGCGTAATCGCGTTAAAGGTCGAGACTGTAATGGAAAATGCGATCGTTAAGGCGAATTGTTTATAGAGCTGACCTGTCGTGCCTGGGAAAAATGCTACGGGGACGAATACTGCTATCAGCACCAGCGAGCTTGCTACAACCGCACTGAGCAATTCATTCATCGATTGAATTGCCGCTTCAACTGGTCTTACGCCCTCATCTTGAATGCGGCGGGTGACATCTTCAACAATCACGATCGCATCGTCAACCACTAGCCCTGTCGCCAAGGTCAAACCGAATAG
>JARCMB010000306.1 GCA_030248825.1 Pseudanabaenaceae cyanobacterium MP8IB2.15
GATTTTGGGCGTGAGTATTGCCATCGCGCTGTTAATTAAATATGGCGATCGGAGCGCAGTTACTGATGTCTAGTCTAGCAAAACGAGTTAAACAGTGGCAGCTCTGGTTTACGGGATTGGCGTTTCTGTATATGTATTTGCCGATTGCGGTGCTTGCCGTATTTAGTTTTAATGCTTCGCCTTCACCCGTGAAATGGACAGGGCTAACTTTGGACTGGTACATCAAGTTTTTGCATAATCCCAGATTGCTGTCAGCTTTGGGTAATAGCCTAACCGTTGCCACGATTTCGGTGTCGATCGCGGCAGTGCTTGGTACGCTTACTGCGGTCGGACTCGCTCGTTATTATTTTCCTGGCAAAACGATTTATCGCGGCGTGAGTTACTTGCCGTTGATTATTCCTGACATTTCGATCGCGGTCGCCACGCTCGTGTTTTTTGGCGCGACGCAGTTGCCACTCAGTCTTGGCACAGTAATTATTGCCCACGTCGTATTTTGTTTATCTTATGTGACGGTGGTGGTCTCTAGTCGTCTAGCAGGACTAGATCCACGGATCGAAGAAGCCGCCTTAGATTTGGGTGCAACACCAGTTCAAGCATTTCTCAGGGTGCTTTTACCACAGCTACTTCCAGGTATCGTGTCAGGCTGCCTACTTGCGTTTGTTCTTAGTATGGATGATTTTTTAATTGCCTATTTTGTCTCTGGGGTAGGTTCTGCGACGCTACCCGTTGCCATTTTCACCTCAATCAAGACAGGTGTAACACCCGAACTCAATGCGCTCAGTGTGATCCTGATTTTGGCTTCAGCGGCGATCGCTTTTCTCTCTGAATCCGTGCGTAACTGGGGCAAAGATACTTGACCCGAAGAAATATCCGATATACGGGAAACTTAGTTGGTTAATTCGATCAAGCAGCCTGAGCGACCATCTGGTTGGGAATCGAACACCAGAGTCTGTATTGTCCTGCTTCGGTGATGATTAGTGCCGAGAGTCCTGCATCTAGATCGCGACGGCAAGCAGTGATTGCCGCCTTGAGATCGGTGTAGACTTTTCCCGCCACGAAGATCTGTCCAAAGTAAGTGATACCTTTTTCTTTACCAGCAGGAGTGATCAGGTTGATCGATTGGGTGTCTTGCAAAGATGTGAGTAACATAGTTTTTTAGCGTTTTTCGGCGACAAGATATATTTCTCTATAAACTTGAGTATCGTTTAGCCTAGACCTTTAGTGAGCGATCGAACTCAACATCAGCTTGTGATCTTGCACCGAGACAAATGCGATCGAGATCGTAGTTCAGAGGATCGACCTATAATTAGCTTCATGATTGAGCATGACATAATCGTAGTTGGTGGTGGGCTGGCTGGCTCTAGGGCGGCGGTGGCCGTGGCTCAGAAATATCCCCACTTAAGCATTGGGATGGTTTCCAAAGTCCATCCGATTCGATCGCATTCGATCGCGGCTCAAGGTGGAATGGCGGCGGCACTGGGCAATGTCGATGCTAATGATGACTGGCTCACCCATGCTTTTGATACGGTTAAAGGCTCTGACTATCTCGCCGATCAGAATGCCGTTGAAATTTTAACCAAATCCGCAAGAGCCACGATCATCGATTTAGAACATATGGGTGTGTTGTTCTCGCGGGATGGCGCAGGTAAGATTGCTCAGCGACCGTTTGGTGGACATACAAATAGCCGAGTCTGTTATGCCGCCGACAAAACTGGTCACGCGATCTTGCACGAGTTGGTGAGTGGTTTAATTCGCTATGGCACGAAGCTCTATCAAGAGTGGTACGTGATGCAGTTAATTTATGAAGAAGGCGAGGTCAAAGGACTAGTTGCTTACTGCATTGAAACTGGCGAAGTTGAGGTAATGCGATCGAAGGCTGTGTTATTTGCCACAGGTGGCTACGGGCGGGTTTTTAATACTACTTCTAATGATTTTGCTTCGACAGGTGATGGGCTGTGTTTGACCGCGATCGAAGGTTTACCATTGCAAGATATGGAATTCGTGCAGTTCCATCCCACAGGTTTGTATCCTGTTGGTGTGCTGATCTCTGAAGCGGTACGGGGCGAAGGGGCCTATTTGATTAACGATCTTGGCGATCGATTTATGGCGAACTATCCCATTAGTGCGAATAAAATGGAACTCGCGCCGAGAGACATCACTTCGCGCAATATCGATCGAGAGATCCGAGCAGGTCGCGGCATCAATGGCGGCTCCTATGTGCATCTCGATGTCAGGCATTTGGGCAGAGAGAAGATTATCAGTCGGATTCCATTTGCGCGGGAAGAAGGAATGCGATTACTGGGAATTGATTGTATCGATCATCCTTTACCTGTGCGTCCGACTGTGCATTATTCGATGGGTGGGATTCCGACAAATATTGACTGTCAAGCGATTGGATTGGATAATCATGTCATTTCTGGTTTCTTCGCGGCGGGTGAGTGCGCTTGTGTCTCTGTGCATGGAGCTAATCGTTTAGGGGCAAACTCTCTGTTGGAATGCGTTGTGTTTGGTCAACGTGCGGGTGAAAAGATCGCTGAGTATGCGATCGATCGAGCCATGCCTAATCTGAATCCCACCGTTTATAAAGATGCTGCTACGGCAAAAATTAAAGCTTTGCTCGATCGAACTGGTTCAACCCGCATATCTCATTTACGCCAAGAGTTACAGGATTTGACCACTGCACATTGTGGGATTTACCGTGATGCCGCAAATTTGAGCAATGGTTTAGAGCAGATTCAATTACTCAAACATCGCTATGAGCACGATCTGCACATCGACGATCGAGGCACAGTATTTAACCTAGAACTAACGGCAGCGTTGGAACTCCAGAGTTTACTAACAGTGGGCGAAATCATCATGGCGAGTGCATTACAGCGACAAGAGAGTCGGGGCGCACATTCTCGGAGTGATTATCCTCACCGCGACGATCGAAATTTCTTGCAACACACACTCGGTTATCTCAAAGATCGCGAAATCAAGATAACATCGCGTCCTGTAGATTTGAGCTTAACCCAAGTAGATCTCGATCGATTCACGCCGCAAGAGCGCAAATATTAGACCCTAGGCAATTTCTGGTAAAAAAATTACCCGCTCCGAAGCCCCTAAATCCCCAATGCTGGGGACTTTGATTTTCAGAAATCTGGGTTACTTCGCCGCTACGTCAAACAAAATATATTGCTGTGGTAAGTAAGCGATCGGATCGACTGCGGTTTTGCCACTATCTAGCTGTACTTCAAAATGGAGATGAGGACCAGTACTTCTGCCTGTACTACCAACTTCAGCAATCACTTGCCCCTGCCTGACCTGCTGCCCTTCTGACACTAAAATCTTATTTGCATGAGCATAAAGGGTACGACTGCCGTTGGGGTGCGTAATTTCGACTAAATTACCATAGCCACCATCGTCCCACTTCGCAAAACTGATCACCCCGTCCGCCGCCGCGATGATTGGTGCGCCGATCGGTGCAGCGATATCAATCCCCTTGTGCAATTGTCGTTTTCCTGTGATCGGGTGAATCCGCCAACCAAAACCTGCCGATATTTCACCTGTGGCCGGCCAGACATAAACTGAAGGTTGATTTAAAGTTGATTTAGCTACCGAATTTGGCAGTTGCAGGAACCAACGATTCGGCGAGATCGATTTCAGTCTGAGTTGGCTCGGATCGATCTGAAATTCAGGCGCAAACTCTACAACCATCCTAGTCATATCAGGTTCGGGCTGCCCTACTCGCACTGACTGCACAGCACTGCCAATATTTCGTCGCACAGTCGGCCCTTGAAAAGACGCACCAGGTAAATCAATCACCAATCGGGTTGGGTTGGTAATAATCTGACCCCTTGGTTCGACTTCTTTATCCGTCACAAACACAATCCGATTTTGCTTAATGTCAAACAAAAAAGTTTCGAGCCGATTCGTCGTCGCCTGCACCGATGGCACAATGCAGATCATGCCGATCAGGCCTGACAGAAACCACTGAATTTTTTTGTGAGCTTTGGGGCGATAGTTAGTGCGTGTTTTGACTTGTTGGCTGGGATTTTGGTCTGTGTGTGAGCAATTAAGCATTGATCCTAACCTGTGTGAGTAGTTGAGTTTCGATCGCCTAAAATGTTGAGCTAGTTCGGCATGTTCTGACTGGATGTAAGAGTTGCGGAAAAATGAAGAAACGAACGAGCAAGAGTTTACACTAATTACGACAGAATGTCCGAAAAGATCGATATCAATCAAAAACTTCTCGTTTATATGCCCATAAGTCTATATGCCTACAAAACTAATTCTGTACGCCAAACCTGAATGTTGCTTGTGTGAAGGATTGCAAGAAAAACTCCAACAAATCAGAGGGGTAGAGTTTGAGCTAGAAGTCAGAGACATTACCACCAATTCGCAATGGTTTGACCGATATCAGTACGAAATTCCAGTGCTATGCTTATGGCAGATCGATCGAGAGCTAGAACTACCTCGAATTTCACCTCGATCGACTGTTGCCCAAGTAGAAAGTTCGATCGGATCATACATCGGTCGATCGAGCTAGTAAATTGGCATTATGGCTGGGAAAGCAGCTAGAATTGGTAATTATCGGTTAGATTTAGATTTTTAGCAGCATGGCAAAAGTAGCACTGAATAAAAGCTCGCTCAAATCTCAGAAAGATTTAAGAGATACCTATGAAAAATTTTTACCTTCCCTAGATCTAAAAAAGCAACAACTTCTGGCTGAAGCCGCAAAAGCAAGGCATCGACTTCAGGCTCAAAACAAAAAACTTGATGCCTATAAACTCAGTACCAGTGAATGGGTGGCTTTATTGGGGAGTCCGACCTTATCCTATGCCTTGAATGGGTTGGTGAAGTTGTCAGGCTGGGAGACACGTCAGGAGAACGTTGCAGGCGTACTTTTACCAGTGCTAGGCGAGATCCACTTTCAGGTTCGCCCCTATACCCTCTTAGGTGCGCCAGTTTGGTTTGATATTCTGGTAGATGCACTCAAGTCGATCGCCGAAATGAAATTAGAGGTGCATATCCTCACAGAGCGGGTCGAAAAGTTAAATAAAGCCCTGAAGAAAGTCACTCAGCGCATTAACCTATTTGAGCAGGTACTAATTCCATCCTGTCAAAAGAATATCCGCAGCATTAAGTTGTTTCTTGAAGATAATCAGCGCACAGCAGTATGTCGCTCCAAACTTGCCAAAGCTAAACTTACTAAATCTGCTTGAGGTAGCGATCGATTAAGATAAATCTAATCTAGACAGAAGCATTTACAGTTTTTTTATGATTAGGAATCAAGGTTATGTCAGAAGCAAGACTGGCTGCACAAGCGACAGCGAATGAACGAAGCAACCTGAAGAGTTACACGATCGAACTGACTGACGAGCAGGTCGCAAAAATCAAACGACTAGCCGACGAGCAGGGGATAACTGCCGATGCTGTCCTACAGAAAGCAATTATTAATGAGGAATACATCAGAGAAAAAATAAAGGCTGGCAACAAAATTTTATTTCAGACTCCTGACAATCAGTTTTACCAAGTAACTTTTAGATAATGTCTGAATCTTTCAAGCCTTTAACCGATAATTTAATTGCAAATGAGCAGCCAATTCTAGCTGAGGCAACCAAGACTGCTGGTCGCCAACTTTCTCCCGTTTTAACCCCAATCGACAAAAAAATCGATATTCCTTTACTACAAGAGCAAACTAGAGGTTGGTTAGCCGCAGCTTTGCTGGTTGGATTGGGAATAACTTTAGTTGGAATTGGAGTTTATATCTTTTCTTTACAAGAAGAAGCGAGCATCAAGAGAGAGCTAATCACTCTAGTCTGGACATCTGAAGTGACTTTGGTTAGTAGTGCATTAGGGTTTTATTTTGGTAGTAAAGGGAACTAATCAAAACCCATAAGTATTTTGTTGTTATTAAGTATCTAATCTCCTAATCCTCAAGTATGCCCAACCACACCCATATCCACGTCCGAGGTGCACGTCAGCACAACCTGAAGAATATCGACCTCACCATCCCGCGAGATCAGTTGGTGGTTTTTACGGGTGTGTCTGGTTCGGGCAAGTCTTCTCTAGCATTTGACACGATCTTTGCCGAAGGGCAGAGACGTTATGTTGAATCGCTCAGTGCCTATGCGCGGCAGTTTTTGGGACAGGTGGAAAAGCCTGATGTTGACTACATCGAAGGTTTGAGTCCCGCGATTTCGATCGACCAAAAATCGACATCTCACAATCCTCGCTCCACGGTGGGAACGGTGACGGAGATTTATGACTATATGCGCTTGCTATACGGGCGAGCAGGCGATCCACACTGTTATGTCTGCGATCGAAACATTGCACCTCAAACGATCGATCAGATGGTCGATCGGATTATGGCATTGCCCGATCGGACTAAATTCCAGCTTCTCGCCCCCGTGGTACGTGGTAAAAAAGGCACACATCAAAAACTGATCTCTGGGCTGGCTGCCGAAGGTTTTGCCCGGGTGCGGATTAATGGCGAAGTCAGAGAGTTAGGCGACAACATCGAACTCGAAAAAACCAAAATTCACAATATCGAAATCGTCGTCGATCGACTGATCCGTAAAGATGATATCCAAGAACGACTCACCGACTCTCTTGCTACTTGCTTAAAGCGAGCTGAAGGGATTGCGATCGTCGAGATTTTGGCCGATCAAACTAGCAATCCGCCTTCACCAGATCGCAAGTCTGAATCCAAAGACGATCGATCGAAACTACTCACCTTTTCCGAAAACTTCGCCTGTCCCGAACATGGCGCGGTGATGGAAGAATTATCGCCTCGTCTATTCTCGTTTAACTCACCCTATGGAGCTTGCCCTGTCTGTCATGGTTTAGGCAGCAAGAAAACCTGCGCGCCAGAATTGATCGTTCCCAATCCTCAATTGCCCGTATATGCGGCGATTGCCCCTTGGGCCGATAAATCTCATACTTATTATTTATCGCTCTTAGTTAGCGTCAGTGAATATGCTGGCTTTGACATTGGCACACCTTGGGATCAACTCAGCGATTATCAAAGAGATATCGTCTTACATGGTACGACCGAGAAGATTTTGATTAAAGCCGACTCACGCTTTAGCCGTCAAGATCAAGGCTACTACAAGCGATTTGAAGGGGCGATCGCGATGTTGCAACAACAACTTTTGGATAATAATTCTGAAAGCTCCCAACAGAAATTAGAACATTATCTGATCGATCAGCCCTGCGAGGCTTGCGGTGGCACACGCTTAAAGCCTGAAGCCCTTGCCGTGAGAATTGGCGGTTATCGAATTACTGACTTCACTAGTGTGCCGATTGGAACTTGTCTCGATCGACTCGAACATCTAGAACTAAGCGATCGAACCCGTCAAATTGCCGCACTGGTACTGAAGGAAATTAAAGCGAGATTGCAATTTTTATTGGATGTGGGATTGGACTATCTCACGCTCGATCGACCAACTATGAGTCTTTCGGGCGGTGAAGCACAACGGATTCGGCTGGCAACTCAGATCGGCTCTGGGCTGACAGGCGTGTTGTATGTGCTTGATGAACCGAGCATCGGCTTACACCAAAGAGATAATTCACGTTTGCTGACAACATTGCACAAGTTGCGAGATCTGGGCAACACCCTGATTGTGGTGGAGCATGATGAAGAGACAATTCGTGCGGCTGACTATGTCGTGGATATCGGACCAGGTGCGGGGATTCATGGTGGATCGATCGTAGCGCAGGGCAAAGTTAAAGATATTGAGCAGCATCCCCAGTCGATCACAGGTGCTTATCTCTCGCGTCGATCGCAAATTCTCACTCCCGCGCAACGGCGCGAAGGTAACGGCAGAAATTTAGAGATTAAAAACGCCTACCGCAATAATCTCAAAAACATCAACGTCAAGATTCCCCTAGGCAAATTAGTCTGTATCACTGGCGTATCTGGTTCAGGTAAATCAACCTTAATCAACGAAATTCTTCATCCTTATCTCGATCATCATTTCAATCGTCAGACTCCTATGCCGCAAGGTGTTGACGATATCACAGGACTGAAGGCTCTCGATAAAGTGATCGTAATCGACCAGTCCCCAATTGGGCGCACACCTCGCTCCAATCCCGCCACTTATACAGGCACATTTGATGTGATTCGCGAAACCTTTGCCCTGACAACGGCGGCAAAGTCGCGTGGCTACAAAGCGGGACAGTTCTCTTTTAATGTCAAAGGTGGGCGATGTGAGGCATGTAGCGGTCAGGGCGTTAACGTTATATCGATGAATTTTCTCCCCGATGTCTATGTTCAGTGCGATGTCTGCAAAGGAGCGCGGTACAATCGTGAGACTTTGCAAGTCAAGTATAAAGATAAAAATATTGCCGAAGTCCTAGACATGACGATCGAAGAGGCGATGCACTTCTTTGAAAATATTCCTTTAGCTCATGCCAAGCTGAGTATGCTGGTGGATGTCGGGTTGGGTTATATTCGCTTAGGTCAACCCGCGCCGACGCTCTCTGGCGGTGAAGCCCAACGGGTAAAACTCGCAACCGAACTCTCTCGACGAGCTACTGGCAAAACCTTGTACCTAATCGATGAACCAACCACAGGCTTGAGCTTTTATGATGTCCATAAGCTTCTAGATGTCGTCCAACGTCTAGTGGACAAAGGCAACAGCGTTCTGACGATCGAACATAATCTTGATGTGATCCGTTGTTCTGATTGGGTGATCGATCTTGGCCCCGAAGGTGGCGATCGAGGTGGTGAAATCATCGCTGAAGGAGTTCCTGAAGATATCGCCGAAGTATCTCACTCGCATACGGGCAAATATCTCAAACAAGTTCTGGATGAATATCCGCGAGAATCGATCTCTAAGCTGTGAAATGCGATTGTTTCTGCTCTATTCTGAGGTTATGGGCGGTAAGCCTTGTATTCGAGGAATGCGGGTTACTGTGGGGATGATCGTTGGATTATTGGCTGTAGGGCATTCTTTTGAGGAAATTCTGAAGGCTTATCCTTATTTAGAAAAGGAGGATATCATGGCGGCATTATCCTATGCGGCTTGGCGTTCTGAGGAGGTAGAGGTAGCTCTAGTTTCTGCATGAAGA
>JARCMB010000307.1 GCA_030248825.1 Pseudanabaenaceae cyanobacterium MP8IB2.15
AGAAGCCTTTCATAGCCGACATGGAGCTAAGCAAGAAGCTGAAGCAAAATTTGTCATCCCATCACGCATGATCGAGAAGTCTCGATCGAAATCCAAAGTCTGCATCTTAGATGTGTGTTACGGATTAGGCTATAACTCTGCTGCTGCCTGTGAGTCCTTGCCAACAACCGATCTGGAAATCATCGCGCTGGAGAATAACCTCTTAGTCCCTCAGAAGGCGATCGAACAGGGATTGCTCAAAATCTGGTCGCCGTCTGTTCAAGCGATTCTGCAAGACTTGGCGAAGAATTTAGTCGTTAAAGTCGATCGATTAGAGATGCAATTAATCATTGGCGATGCCCGTCAAACAATTCAGCAAGTGCCATTACAGTGGGCTGATGCGATCTTTCTCGATCCTTTTTCACCGCCACGTTGTCCGCAGCTTTGGACGGTCGATTTTTTGCAACTGCTCGCTGGGTGTCTCAAACCTGACGGTTGCTTAGTGACGTATTCCTGTTCCGCCGCCGTGAGGGCAGCAATGCTGGAAGTAGGATGGCAGATCGCTTCTACACCTCCAGTTGGGAGGAGATCTCCTGGCACAATTGCCATGTTTGCCACTGGCGATCTGGCAGATCGACTACCTGATTTATCGATCGAAGAACAAGAGCTACTCGAAACTCGTGCCGCAATTCCCTACCGCGATCCTACTTTGCTCGATCCTACTTCAGCGATCTTGGCGCGTCGTCAACAGGAGCAAAATTCGAGCAATCTCTTATCAGGCTCTAGCTGGAGACGACGCTATCTCACTAGCCCTGAGCCAGAAATGCATCAGAAAGAATGTTAGTGCGGCCCAACAAATCATTGATTGTGATATCGCGCACAACCCCTAAAATCAAGTCCGTTCCAGCAATACTAATTACCGTATCGACTCTATCGCTGCTACCACCAAAGATATTGGAGTAGTCTATATCGTCGTTGAATACAATCTGAGAATTATTCAACCCAGAATCTAACCCAATAAGGTCGCCATCAAAAATATTAAAATCTAAAGCCACATCCGCATTCACAATTCCTGCCACGGCACTGCTAGTCCTAAATATAAACGTGTCTGCACCACTACCACCGATCAGATTGTCAACGCCAAAATCTCCTACTAGAAAGTCATTCCCATTACCTCCATTTAGCGTATCGTTGCCCTGCCCACCGCGCACAAAGTCATTGCCATCACCACCCTGAACCATATCATCGCCTAAATTGCCATTGAGCAAGTCATCGCCAGTCTGACCATCCACAAAGTCATTGTCTCGCCCGCCGCGCAGATAATCATTGCCAAATCCACCCAGAATCGTGTCGTTACCGCGATTGCCATTGATCGTTTCATCAACAGATGAACCCTGAACGCTGTCTTCTCCATCAAAAGCTCTCAGTCCGTCGGAAAAGCCAGATAGCTGTCCTTGGAATAGATTAATGAAATCGTTGCCGTTAGTAAGATCGAAAAATGCCATGATTGCTCCTTGATTAAATATTGGGATAAAGTACTGGGAATCGAATCAATTCTAAAATAGATGAGAGAGGATTAATATCTTCTGTTTCTGGCTTCCTGACTATTTGCCAGATCGCGGCGGATCTGCGCTAACGACCATCCATTGCGTAATGATTTGGTGTAGGTGTCTAAACCCTTGCGATCGGCGTTACGCCCCAAAACTTGGCGATAGAGCCGATTGATGGCCTCTCTTGCTTCACTGCTATTTGCTAGCTCTCGACGCAAGGGTGTAAAAGACTGACCGCGACTATATGTGTTGGTGTAGGTTCTGAGTCGATTAGCATCAGCATTCCGACCAAGGATATCAAAAAAAATCTGATTCACTAGGTTCGCTAAATTATTCCTGTTGCTCCAGTCTAGGCTGTTGTAGTTATTGTTGTAATTATTGCCGTAGTTGTAGTTTGTGCCAAAGTTGTAGAGATCGACTCCAGAATCATTGCGGTCGCGGTAAAAATTGTAATTGCGATCGTTGTAATCGTAATTGCTGTAGTTATAGTTGTCAGTGGGATCGTTATATCTCGCATTATTCCTAGAGTCATAACGATAGTCGTTACGATTGTCATAACTATTTTGATATCGATCGTTGCCTTTATTTACGCTCTCATCCTGACATTGCAGGTTACGTCCACCAGTAACCGAACATCTCACTTCTCCCGCCTGAACTGATGGTGCTGCTGCTCCTAGGGTTAAGAGCATGGCGGCAAATGCTAAAAATTTCTTGTTCATATTGCTAATTTTCATATTCATTACCCCTTAGACGCATCCCTAATTATTAATGTTGCGTCGATCGAAATGAATACCTACTTAGGTGATTCGATCGGGTTAGATCTCAGTCGATCGGGTTAGATTCCAGTTGAGATGGTCTTTCCAGTTAGAATTAACTTATATCCGATCTTACTTACTCGTAAACGTCCAGCTATGGTTTCTCTTTCATCACCAAATTTGTCCCAAAAGGTCGAACAAACGCTAGCTCAATCTGTGCAGGTAACGAAAGCCGCATCGATCGAACTCGCTAAACTCTCAACCCAAGCCAAAAATGCGGCATTGGAATCGATCGCGGTCGCCCTAGAGCAATCTGCCGAGATGATTCTGACCGCCAACCAAGAGGATGTGAGGGTAGCGCAAGCAGAACAACTCGCTGCGCCTTTGCTGAGTCGGTTGAAGCTAAATCATGCCAAAATCGCGGCAATGGTGGCGGGGGTGAGAGATGTGATCCGTTTAGATGACCCAATTGGTGTGCGACAAATCGATCGTGAATTAGATCGAGGATTAATTTTGCAACGTGTTACCTGTCCTTTAGGCGTGATTGGTGTGATTTTCGAGTCGCGTCCCGATGCTGTCACCCAAATTACGGCTTTGGCGATCAAGTCTGGCAATGGTGCGATCCTTAAAGGTGGTAGTGAAGCGGTGCGCTCTTGTGAGGCGATTACTAAGGTGATTCATCAAGCTCTATCTGATTCGGCAGTTTCACCTCATGTTGTGCAGTTGCTGACGACTAGATCGGAAATTCAGGCGATTTTGGCAATGGAAAAACAGATCGACTTGATTATTCCACGCGGCTCGAATCAGTTTGTCCGCTATATCCAAGACAACACCAATATCCCTGTGCTTGGTCATGCTGATGGCATCTGTCATCTCTATGTTGAGGCTGATGCGGATTTAGCCATGGCGATCGATCTTGCAGTTGACTCGAAAACTCAATATCCTGCGGCTTGCAATTCGATCGAGACTTTACTGGTACATAGTTCGATCGCCGCTGCTTTTCTGCCCAAAGTAGTTGCGGCTTTGCGAGCTAAGGGCGTAGAGGTGAGAGGTTGCGATCGATCCCTAAAAATTTGCCCCGATCTAATTCCTGCTTCGGAACTTGATTGGTCAACTGAGTACAGCGATTCGATCTTGTCAGCTCGAATTGTTGATGGCGTGAATGATTCGATCGACCATATCAATACCTATGGTTCCAAACATACGGATGCAATTGTGACTAAAAATGCCGAAATTGCTGAAATATTCTTGCAAGATGTTGATGCCGCGAATGTCTATCACAATTGCTCGACTCGCTTTGCTGATGGTTTTCGCTATGGGTTTGGCGCAGAGGTAGGGATTAGCACCCAAAAGCTGCAACCACGAGGACCAGTGGGCTTGGAGGGCATTGTTACGTATAAATAC
>JARCMB010000308.1 GCA_030248825.1 Pseudanabaenaceae cyanobacterium MP8IB2.15
ATGAATCATCCCCGAACCTTTGCTGATGCCACCAATCCGCACTGGTGAACCATTAAAACTGCCTTCTAAGGCGATTGATTTCGTGACTAAATCTGTGGTCACAATCGCTTTCGCCGCATCATCGCCACCTGTAGCAGAGAGGGCTTCGACTACTTTGGTGATCCCAGGACGCATTAAATCCATTCGCAGTTGCCGCCCAATTACACCTGTGGATGCTACCAACACCCCCGCATCAGTTGCCAACGCTTTTTTGACTAATTCGGCAGTCTCGACTGCATTGCGCCAACCTTCTTCGCCTGTACTGGCATTGGCTTGACCCGCGTTACACAAGATCGCCCGTACTTTTGTATTCGATCGTAATACCTCAAGGTCAAAGTCTACGCAAGCTGCACGCACGCATGAAGTCGTAAATACACCCGCCGCGATCGCATCGACATCAGAAGCAATCAACGCCAGATCGGGCGCACCTGAAGGCTTCAGCCCTGCCTTAATCCCCGCTGCCTGATATCCCTTTGGTGCTGTTACGCCACCCGCCACTTCATGCCACTCAGCCATATGCTTTCTTTCCTTTACAAATGAACTATTCAGATTATCCAACAGAAATCCTCAAGCTGCTTAATTTAACAAACTGACTCACTTTTCTATCAATTATTCCAGACATTTAACACCTTGCTGTTTGAACTGACAGATCAATCAGGGCAAACGCAAGAAAATCATAGGGAGAGAATCTTGAGCAAGTAGTCATGATCCCAGCCAGCCTCTTTACGTTTCGCAGTAATGTCATCTGACCTGCACGAACTGCTTAATACTGCTCAGCAATCGATCGTGCTCGATCGAAGTTTTGATGCATACCCGAAAGTATCGATCGCCCAATTCGGCAAAGCTATGACAGTCGCGGATCGAGATGCGGTGTTGCTTGAGCAAGACATCACGCAGTTGAATCACCGATCGATCTGATTTCACCAATAGAAAATTCGCAGCTCCCATTTGTGGCTCGAACCCAGAAATTTGTGCCAATCCATCGTGTAAATGAGATCGAGCTGACGGCAACCAATCCCAAGTTTTTTGCTGAAACGCGGTATCAGCCAGACAATCGATTGCTACTCGTTCCGCCAAACAATTCACACTCCAAGGATCGCGCCACGACTGCCACTGTTTCAGTCGATCGGGATGAGCGATCGCATAACCAATCCGTAATCCTGGGATGGCATAGAACTTAGTCATCGATCGAAGAATAATCAAATTGGGATATTGTTCAACATCGGCAATCAGGCTCTGGGCTTGCTCTGGCGGCAAGAAATCCATAAAGGCTTCATCAATTACAACTAGCTGATATTCGTCCAGCAATGGCAACAGGTTGGAGCGGCGATATAGCTCTCCCGTGGGATTGTGTGGGTTATTTAACAAAATTCCCATTGTCTTACTTTTTACAGATGGAAGAGATTGGAGGTTGTTGACTCTTTCAATCACCGCCCCAGCCGCATTTAACGCCCGAAAGTAATCGCTAAACGCAGGGACAACTAGGCTTACAGACGATAAACCAGCAAGATCTCGACCAGCCCATGTCAATAACTCGGCAGCTCCATTCCCAGCCATAATCCAGTCAGGTGAAATATTGTGATACTGCGCGATCGATTTTCTTAAGTTTGTATAGTTGGGGTCGGGATAATTACTGATGCTTTCGATCGCCTCGGTCGATCGGATTGCTGCCAATACCGAGTCAGGACATCCCAATGGATTGATACTAGCTGAGAAGTCTAAAATCTGATTAGGTTGGCATTGAGCAACTTCGGCAGCCCAGACTAAGTTTCCTCCGTGCTGAATTTGATGCTGAATTTTAGTGTCATCCATTCGTGGCGGCAGATCCCCAAACTGAAGTTAGTTGTTCACAATATCCTTACAAGCTAACATAAGCGATCCAAGCTCGACCACTAGTTGTGATACGGTTATTTTTTTGTCGCGCCCATAATCGTTGGCTTTATATCCATGAAAATCCTCATTTCATCTCATGCTTTTTATCCCAGTATTGGCGGACTAGAATCGGTGTCGTTGATGTTAGCGGATGAATTTTGTCAGCAGGGACATGAGGTGAAATTGGTAACTCAAACTCCTATGGAAAATTTGGATAATCCGAACTTCCCATTTCAGGTGATCCGACAACCTAATCCAGCTAGACTTTGGCAACTAGTGCGTTGGTGCGATCTGTTTTGGCACAACAATATCAGCTTGCAAACCGCTTATCCATCGATCGCAATTCGTAAGCCTTGGGTAATAACGCATCAGACTTGGATTCCTGATGAGATTTTCGATCGTAATCGTCATCTCAATTGGCAAGGACACAGCAAAATGTTGTTAACTAGGTTGGCGAAAAATATTTCAATTAGTCAGTCGATCGCTAATCATATTCCCACTCGATCTGTGGTAATTGGGAATCCGTTCGATCGAGATCGATTTTTCCTCATGCCTGAAATTGCCCGTCACCAAGAACTAGTTTTTTTGGGGCGTTTAGTGTTTGAGAAAGGCGTGGATCTGTTACTAGAAGCCTTGCGATCGCTTCAGCAGATCGGCTTAACCCCCAGATTGACGATCATCGGCACAGGCCCAGAACAAAATAAATTACAAAAACTGTCGATCGACCTTAAAATTAACCACCAAGTTAGCTTTGTCGGCGTTAAAACTGGCAAAGAATTGACCGAATTGTTAAATGCTCATCAAATCATGGTAATCCCATCGCGCTGGCAAGAACCTTTTGGTGTGGTCGCTCTAGAGGGGATCGCTTGCGGCTGTGTGGTGGTGAGTTCCGATCGAGGCGGTCTCAAAGATGCTGTGGGCGATTGTGGTGTAACTTTCCCGAATGGCGATCTAGCTGGTCTAACGGCAAGGTTGGCAGAACTATTATCAGATCTCGATCGACTGGCAACTTATCGCGACAAAGCCGAATCGCATTTAGTCGGCTATACCAAGCAAGCAGTGGCTAAGGCATATTTACAAATCTTTCAAGATTACCTTCAGGAGTGCGGTCATGAGTAGAGTGCACCAGAAATTTTCGGCAGCAGAACTTAGAACCGAGAAAGCCCTCAAGCAGCAAGAACAAGTCCGCGTTTGGATTGTCAATTTAGTATTTGCGATCTATTGGCTGCTGATTTTTGAGGGGGCATTGCGAAAATGGGTTCTGCCAGAGATTCATCAGTTCTTGTTTTTTATCCGCGATCCGTTTGCGATCGCCGTTTACTACTTAGCCGCCACCAATGATCTGATCCCGAAGCGATCGCCGTTACTATTGACTGGCATGGTTTTGGCAGTAACTTCGCTGGCAATTACCGTTTTGCAGGTGATGACCGACGACTCGACCATAGTGCTGAATATTTACGGCTGGCGTAATTATTTTTTCTATATTCCTTTAACTTTTATCATCGGGGTGCAATTTCGACGGCAAGACCTATATCGCCTAATTCGACAGACTTTAATTGTTGCCATCCCAATCGCTGTCTTAGTGGTAATCCAAGTTGTTTCTCCACCCGATGCGGTAATTAATCAGGGTAGATCCGATCAAGTAATCTTCGGCAATCTGGGTGTGACGGGAGAGGTACTTCGCGCTCACGGCACATTCACCTCTAGTGCGGGACAAGGTCCTTTTGTCATCAGCATCGTGGCGATGGTTTTGGCTGTATGGCTACTGCCCAAGTCACAGCGACCACTGACAGGTATTCCTCTGATCGTTGCCAGTACTGCCGTCATTGTCAACTTGGGTGTAAGTGGGAGTCGTACTGCTTTTGTGGGGTCGATCTTGGTCATGGTTGCGGCGATCGCGGGTAGCCTGATCATGAAAAATGCTAGCAAGATCACTACGCGAGCTTTGTTTTATATAACTGCTTTTGTGGTTGTAGCGTTGATGCTAATTCCCGCCTTTTTTCCTGCAATTCTCGATGCTTTTGTCGAACGCTGGATCGGGGCGTATGAATATGAAAGCCAGAAATTTCAATACGGCATTATCGGTCGGGCGATTGCTGACTTCACCCAATTTATTGACCTGATGCCCGATACCCCGTTAGCGGGTTATGGGATTGGAATCGCTGGTAATGCCGCCGAAACCTTGGGAAAAAAGTTGTTGCTTCCTACCGAGGATGATTGGTCGCGCAATATTGTCGAGTTAGGACCAATCTTGGGGCTATTTTTCATCTGTTATCGGATCACACTAGTTGCAGCCTTACTCAAAGGGGCGATTTTAGGGACACGTCGATCGAGCAATCTTTTACCAATTTTGTTATTTAGCTTCATTGGGATCACGCTACTTTACGGTCAAATCACTGGACATGGTAGCGTGAATGGCTATGGTTGGCTGTTTGCAGGGTTTTGTCTGGCAGCAAATCGAATAGAGCCAGTCGGACAATCAAACTTCAAAGAAAGTAACCGCAAAATTAATGTGTAACAGCTTGCAAATATTGGCGACTCTACCTGATTAAATAGCTGTTGATTTACTTTGGTATTCCTGCTCCGATCCAGCAGATGGGATTCCAGTTTTCGTTCGATCGATTAGCGGCAGGTGTAATTGCCCTGAGCCTGAATGCATCAGCTTATATTGCGGAGATCGTGCGGGCTGGGATTCAGTCGATCGAAGCATTGCCAGATCGTATTTACCCGCGATGCCTTTACCGCTAAGTTGATGAACCAGCAGGGCCTTAGCAAAGCCATATTTGCGGGCTATCC
>JARCMB010000309.1 GCA_030248825.1 Pseudanabaenaceae cyanobacterium MP8IB2.15
AGGTGGATTTCGCTCAGAATCTGGGGCTTATGCTTTTGCTCGAATTCGCGGGTATATTTCTACTCTCAAAAAGCAAGGGCTTAGTATATTGGTCGCTCTTACAAATGTCTTTCGCAATGATCTTCTTTTTGTCTGATTCTTTTTGACTTGAGTTGTTACAAAAAATCGGTGAATGTATTGACTTGTTGGAAGGGCGATCGCCGATAACTTGAGCTAATATGATACACATAGACAATGTGTATTCACAACCATGTATCAACGCATTAATATCACATTACCCAACGAAACACTTCAGTTATTGCTTAGCACCCAAAGGCGATCGCAGTCACTTTATTGACCAAGCCGTCAAGTACTACGTCAACGCCGAAGCGAAGAAAAACTTACGAGAAAAACTGAAACAGGGAGCATTACGCTGGGCAGATAGAGACTTGGGGATTACTCAAGATTGGTTTAACATTGACGAGGAATCATGGCAAAACGACAAATAGCATTTCCCAAGAGAGGCGAAATCTATTTGGTTAACTTCGATCCTACAATTAGTTCCGAAATTTAAAAAACTAGCCCTGCACTCATTCTCCAAAACGATATTTCTAACCAACATAGTCCTATCACTATTGTTGCGGCGATCGCATCTCAATTTGATACAGAGACATATCCGACAGAGGTTTTAATCAATCCCCCCGAAGGAGGACTAACCACGACATCAGTAGTTCTACTCAATCAAATTCGCTCCATTGATAAACAAAGATTAGTCAAAAGAATGGGCATAGTTTCTGACCACCTAATGGAATATGTAAATAATGCGATTCAAATTAGTTTAGGATTGATAGAGTTATAGAATTAATTAGGATTAAGTTAATCCCTTGCCATGCCATTTAGATCGGTCATCCAGAAAATTGCTCAAGCACCATTAAGCATCAAAATAGGAGAGAAGCTAAAAACAGCCAAAAGTATCTCCCTATCAGGATTATCACGTCTAGGCAAAGGACTGATTAGCTCCCATCTCTGCCAACAGCAAAGCAAACCATTATTAATCATTGCCGCCACGGTCGAAGAAGCAACCCGATGGGCTTTGCAGTTACAAGCAATGAACTGGGAAAATGTCTACCTATATCCACCCATTGATAACCTTCCCTACGAAACAGTCCCCATAGATTTAGAAACAACTTGGACACAGATCGAGATTTTGGCAGAATTGCGATCGCAACCACAAAGTAATCTGGCGATCGCCACAACTGTTAATGCTTTACAACCGCATCTGCCATCGGTAAAAGTCTTCAAAACTACAGCCTTATGAAGCTAGCCTTCTGGTCAGAATTTTGTCTAAGCGATTTGAGCAGATCGTCGATCGACATCGCGCTCAAATCAACGCCCTCACACTCGAACAACTCGAAGATCTAGGTGAAGTTCTACTGGAATTTACCAGTATTGAAGAATGCGATCGATGGTTAGCCTCACGCTCAAATTAGATCTGTAGAGATCGACCTGCCCGATCGAAAGCTAAAGAAAAAGCAGCATAAATACTGATGCCCTGCTAAGCCTGATTAGAATTTGGGTGGGAATCAGGCTTAGGGTCTAAAATATCCCTAATCTCGGCCCACTTACCACTAAGCAGTGACAACAAAAAAAGCTCATGGTGCAATTACTCGAAAATCCCTTGAGGGTTGGTTTACAGCAAGAAAGAACACCCGAACCGTTGATTTTGGTAATTTTTGGGGCATCGGGAGATTTAACCGCCCGTAAACTAGTACCTGCAATCTACCACCTGAAGCAACGACGGCGACTACCTCCAGAAATTAGCATCGTTGGCGTGGCTCGACGGGAGTGGAGTCATGACTATTTTCGCGAACAGATGCGAGAAGGGATAGAGAAATTTTCAGATGGGATCGGTGCTGAGGCTCTGTGGGATGATTTCGCCAAGGGGCTATACTACTGCGCCGCCGATATAGATGACATCAACGGCTACAAAAAACTGGATGCCTTGCTGACTGAGATTGACAAAGAACGTGGCACCAGAGGTAATCGCGTATTTTATCTGGCAGTTGCGCCCAAATTTTTCCCCGAAGCAATTTCTAAACTCGGCGAAGCAGGCATGATCAAAGATCCCAACAAAACCAGATTGGTGATCGAAAAACCCTTTGGACGTGACTTATCATCAAGTCAAGAGTTGAACCAAGTCGTGCAAAGAGCTTGTGATGAACGACAGGTCTATCGCATCGATCATTATCTTGGCAAAGAAACTGTCCAGAATCTTTTGGTACTGCGCTTTGCCAATGCGATCTTCGAGCCACTGTGGAATCGTCAGTTTATCGATCACATCCAAATCACGGTAGCGGAGACAGTTGGCGTAGAAGATCGGGCGGGCTATTACGAATCGGCGGGGGCATTGCGCGATATGCTGCAAAATCACTTGATGCAGCTATTTTGTTTGACTGCGATGGAGCCACCCAATGTTATGGATGCCGATTCGTTGCGGAATGAAAAAGTAAAAGTGATTCAAGCCACTCACTTATCCGATCGAGATCTGAATCTTTCTTGTGTCAGAGCGCAATATGGTGCAGGTTTCATGAGGGGGATAGCTGCTCCAGGCTATCGTCAGGAGCCGAATGTCAATCCACTTTCGACTGTACCGACCTATGTGGCAATGAAGTTTTTTGTGGATAACTGGCGATGGCAGGGTGTGCCATTCTACCTCCGCACAGGCAAACGGATGCCTAAAAAAGTCAGTGAGATCGCGATCCAGTTTCGCAATGTACCCTTAACTCTATTCCAATCAGCCGCCAAGCAGGTCAGCCCAAATGTTCTGGTATTACGGATTCAGCCAAACGAGGGGATTGCCTTAAAGTTTGAAGCAAAAATGCCTGGAACTGAGCTTCGATCGAGATCGGTAGAAATGGATTTTGGCTACGGTAAAGCTTTTGGCGTAGAGGGATCTGACGCTTACGATCGACTTTTGTTAGATTGTATGTTAGGCGATCAAACTCTATTTACCAGAGGTGATGAAGTCGAAGCCGCATGGAAAGTCGTTACTCCCGCCCTCTCTGTTTGGGATTCACCTAGTGATCCCAATCTCATCCCCCAATATGGAGCTGGCACTTGGGGCCCGATTGAGTCAGACCTGCTGATCAATCGTGATGGACGACAATGGAGAAGACCCTAACCTCATCCCTAGCCCTCTCCTGATGCACAATTCACTTCTAGTCCTTAACCTATAACTGAAGTATGACTCAATCGACATCTGTTCTATCGTTACAAGCACCTAAAGATGTCTCCATCTCACAGGTGGAGCAAGAATTGAGTAAGATCTGGCAATCTTATGGTGAGAATGCGGCAGCAAGAGCGTCAACTTTTAACCTGATTGTCTACGAACCTGAAACGATCGGGAAACCTCGCATGGCTTCGATCGACGCAATCGCATCTCAAAGTCCTTGCCGTGTGATCGATCTCTATCCCATTCACGGTGAAGATGAGGGGATTACGGCACAGGTCGCAGCTTATTGTCCGATTCAAAAAAGTCGAAGCTCTCTAGTCTGCGGCGAGTACATCACTCTTCAAGGGGCAAGTGAAGCATTTAACCGTGTCCATACCCTACTAGCAGATTTGGTCATCCCCGATTTGCCCGTATTTTTGTGGTGGAGAGACAGTCCTGCACTGAACACCAAGATGTTTGAGCGGTTGATTAGCCTAAGCGATCGACTGATCTTTGATTCTGCTGTCTTCTCCAATCCCGAAGAAGATTTGCTCAAAATGCATGACATGATTGCCTCTGGCGTGCAGATTGCCGACCTCAATTGGAGACGACTCGCACCTTGGCAAGAACTTACGGCTCAAGCATTTGACGCACCCGATCGTCGTCCTGCTGTACTAGAGATCGATCGAATTACGATTGACTATGAGCGTGGCAATAGTACTCAAGCCTTGATGTTTTTGGGTTGGATTGCTAGTCGTTTGGGATGGCAACCACTCACATCGGTCAAAGAAGGAGGCGACTACAATATTCAACGCATTACCTTCAAAGGTCATGATGAGATGAAAGTGGAAGCAGAATTAGCAGCGATTCCGATTGGCGATCCTGGTGAAGTGGTTGGCGATTTAATCGGACTAAAACTGCTCTCTTCCAACGAAAATCTCAATACCTGCACGATTCTCTGTTCTGAGTCGATGGGTTGTATGCGGATGGAAGCTTCGGGTGGAGCGCAAGACTTGCACACCAATCAGGTCACACCTTTAACCGATCAAAGTGCAGATGCACTATTAGCTCAGCAATTACAACGCTGGGGTCAAGAAGTCCTCTATGAAGAAAGCTTAGCTGTCACAGCCCAGATCTTGCAATTGGAGGTCGCAACTAAATAAGTAAATGATCGGTAAAGAATAGTTGCGGAAGCAGTAAAACTAGCTCAGATGCGATTTAGGCTTAGCTCATATAAATACTTGGCGATTTTTAGTAAATTAGCGAGAAAAATATGAAATTGGCTTATTAGATGTATGCGGGCCCAGCTCACATCGGCACATTGCGTGTTGCTAGCTCGTTTAAAAACGTTCATGCCATTATGCATGCATCTCTGGGCGATGATTACTTTAACGTCATGCGATCGATGCTGGAAAGAGAGCGCAACTTCACCCCTGTCACCACCAGCGTCGTCGATCGGCATGTCTTAGCACGCGGTTCGGGCGAAAAAGTCGTAGACAACATCACCCGCAAGGATGCCGAAGAATCCCCAGATTTAATTGTGCTCACCCCCACCTGCACATCCATTATTCTGCAAGAAGACCTAGCGAACTTTGTCGAGCAAGCCCAACTCAGTTCCAAAGGCGACGTAATGCTGGCAGATGTCAACCACTACCGCGTCAACGAACTG
>JARCMB010000310.1 GCA_030248825.1 Pseudanabaenaceae cyanobacterium MP8IB2.15
AGCTTACAAATTAAAACTCAAATTAAAACTTAGGAAGAATACGGGCATTTTCATGAAAGTTTTAGTAATTGGTGGTGATGGTTATTGTGGATGGGCGACAGCCCTGCATTTAGCCAATCGCGGTTATGAAGTTGGAATTGTTGATAATCTGATCAGACGACATTGGGATTTGGAATTGGGGGTAGACACCTTGACCCCGATCTCTTCGATTCAAAAGCGGATCGATCGTTGGCAGTCTTTAACTGGTAAGCACATAGATTTGTTTATCGGTGATATCACCAACTATGAGTTTTTATCAGCCACGTTCCGTAAATTCGAGCCTGGAGCCGTAGTTCACTTTGGCGAGCAACGATCGGCACCTTTTTCGATGATCGATCGAGAACATGCCGTACTGACTCAGGTAAATAACGTCGTGGGGACGCTGAATATTCTCTACGCAATTAAGGCGGATTTCCCCGACTGTCATCTGGTCAAACTCGGCACAATGGGCGAATATGGCACTCCCAATATCGATATCGAAGAAGGCTACATCACGATCGAACACAATGGTCGCAAAGATACCCTGCCCTATCCCAAGCAGCCAGGCAGTTTTTATCATGTCAGCAAGTGCCAAGATTCGCTGAATATTCACTTTGCTTGCCGCGTTTGGGGACTCAGAGCCACTGATCTAAATCAGGGGATTGTCTACGGCGTTTTGACCGATGAGACAGGCATGGATGAGTCTTTGATCAATCGTTTAGACTACGACGGCGTGTTTGGCACGGCTTTAAATCGGTTTTGCGTCCAAGCGGCAATCGGGCATCCGCTTACGGTTTATGGCAAAGGCGGACAAACCAGAGGCTTCCTCGATATCAGAGACACAGTGCGATGTATTGAACTAGCGATCGCCACTCCTGCTGAGCCTGGTCAATTTCGCGTATTTAACCAATTTACCGAAATGTTCTCGGTTAGCGACCTAGCGGTAATGGTGCAAAAAGCTGGACAAACTCTGGGCATGAAAATCGAGATTAGCAATCTGGCTAACCCTAGGGTAGAACTTGAAGAACATTACTTTAACGCCAAAAACACTAACTTGCTCGACCTCGGCTTACAACCACACCTCCTATCTGATGCCTTGATCGACTCATTGCTGAATTTTGCCGTGAAATATCGCGATCGAATCGACAAAGCTCAGATTTTGCCCAAAGTCTCATGGAAAAACTAACCCAATTCTTGCTCCTCTCTTCTGCGCCGAGAGGGGCTGGGGGAGAGGTCACTGATTAAACAACATGAAAATATCCTTATAAAACTGCTTGAGTTTTGACTCAAAATCTGATGGCGGTGGAAATGAACCGACAAAAGCCCAGTTGTCGATACTGGAAAGCGACCACTGCTTACCTTGATGACTATATCCCGCCGCATCAATCCCAATTAACCGATCTTCATAAAAGCGAATTTGGACTAGGACGCAGCGACTTTTGATCGACCGACTGATGCCTGGGAAATTAAAGCTGATGTCGATCGAATCTGGATCGACCAACTCTCTCGTATCTGGATCGTTAGCCCATGGACTCAGATCGGCTTTAGCATCAGGGAACAGATGCTTGAAAGATGTGACGATCGTAGCGATCTTAGTTGCTACCTCAATATTTTTAGCCTGCTCGGCAGCATTCATCTTCGCAATAGATTAAGTTAAGGCAGATAAGTTAAGGCAAATTTGGCTACCAGTTAAGATTAGTATAATTGCTCAAAGAATTATCAACAGTTTCAGATTGAAAAAATTAAATTCGGGATCGGAACTTTTCAGTAGCGGTAGAATAACCTACGGATCGCTATTCACGTTAATTGATTAAATTTGCTGATTTTTTGTAATCAGTGCCTCATGTGGTAAGGAGTCTAAAGTCATTCTGATACTGATATTGATACTCACCGCCTTGAACGGTGTGGCGGCTGTGTGGCTGCTGTTATACGGGGTTAACTCCTACTGGCTAACCTTTAGCCATAAACCTGCGCGGAGTTTGGTGGCACAAAAACCCAGAGAACTTGCAACCGCAGCTCTGGTTAATTCAAGTCGCAGCAAAATCTCATCAGCCCTACTGGTGAGTGAGTTACCCGAAAATTCTACGGATAATCTGGATTTGCCGACTGTGACCGTGCAATTGCCCATATTTAACGAATTGTATGTCGCCCAAAGACTTTTGGATGCTGTCTGTCGGTTAGATTATCCGCGCGATCGACTGTACATTCAGGTGCTGGATGATTCGATCGATGAAACGCAGGATATTTTGATTAAGGCGGTAAGTGACTATCAACGCCAAGGTGTCTGGGTCGATTACATCCATCGCGACAATCGTACAGGGTTTAAGGCAGGGGCTTTACAAGCAGCAATGCCCCAAGTCCAAGGTGATTACATTGCAATTTTCGATGCCGATTTCGTGCCTTCGGCAGATTGGCTGAAGCAAACTGTAGCTCACTTCTGCAACAAGCCCAGCGACGATCGAGTGGCGATCGTCCAAACCCGTTGGGGACATATGAACGCTGATTATTCGTTGCTGACCAAGTTGCAATCGGTCGGGATTGACGGACACTTTGCGATCGAGCAGCAGTCGCGTTGTCAGAATGGCTATTTCCTCAACTTCAACGGCACCGCAGGACTCTGGAATAAGCACGCGATCATTGACAGTGGAGGCTGGCACGCCGATACGCTAGCAGAAGATATGGATTTGAGCTATCGCGCTCAGCTTCGCGGCTGGAAAGTGCTTTACGACAACGAAATTATTGCCCCAGCCGAATTACCCGTGTCGATGGCAGCATTTAAGTTACAGCAGTTTCGCTGGGCAAAGGGCAGCATTCAGTGTGCCAAGAAGCTTTTACCTCAGATCTGGGCAAGTAAAATTAATCTCGATACCAAACTTCAGGCAACTCTGCACTTGACCGCCTACTCTGTTCATCCACTGATGCTGATGATTATCTTGATGTCTGTGCCGATCATGTTGTTGATCCCGCCCGAATTGCAGACATTGCGACTTTCACTTAGCAACTTTTGGGGCTTTTGTATGACTCCTGCTACGTTTGGTCCCCCCTACCTTTATCTCCGTGCCCAAATGGCACTCTATCCCAATAGCTGGCGGCATCGGTTGGGGCGCATCTTGTTACTGGCTTTATTGGGAACAGGGATCTCGTTTAGTAACACTCGTGCCGTGATCGCAGGGCTGTTCAACACTGGTGCAAACTTCCGCCGCACGCCTAAGTTCAACATCAAAAATAAGGACGATCGCTGGGCAAACAAAGCCTACAAAATTCCACTTGATCCATCGTCAATTCTGGAGATCTGCTTGTGTTTCTATAGCTGTTTTGCCTTTGCTGTCGCGATCTCGACCCATTCTTATTCGATCGCCCCGTTTATGGCACTGTATGCGATCGGCTATGGTTATGTGGGTGGGTTGACTCTGTTTCAAACCTGGCAACAATCTAAGGGTAATTATTAGTTTTATGTGGTCGATCGTGATTCCGACTTACAATCGGTTGCCAATTTTACAGAAGTGTCTGGCAGCAATGGAGCAGCAAGATTTCGATCTGCCCTATGAGTTGCTGGTGGTTGATGATGGCTCCACTGATGGCACTGTCGATTTTTTGTTGGAGCAGAAAACCCAATTTCCCCATGTGCGGTTACTCCAACAAGAACATGGCGGGGCCGCCGCCGCTCGTAATCTTGGGGTCGAGCAAGCCCAAGGTGAGACGATCGTGTTTATCGATAGCGATCTGGTGGTAACGCCTGGATTTCTGGCTGCTCATGCTAAAGCTTTAGGTTCAGAGACAAAGGCTTTTACCTATGGGCGAGTGATTAACACTTGTAATTTTGACCAGCCCACAGCGGAACCGTTTAAGGTGACGGATATGTCGCGGGCTTATTTTGCTACAGGCAATGTGGCGATCGAACGTCACTGGCTGATCGAAGCTGGTTTATTCGATCTCGACTTTAAGCAGTACGGCTGGGAGGATCTCGAACTGGGTGTCCGCCTCAAAAAGCTGGGCTTGCGGCTAATCAGTTGTCCGCAAGCGGTGGGATATCACTGGCATCCTGCGTTTAACTTGGCACAGTTGCCTCACCTGATCGACGTGGAAGCCCAACGTGGTCGCATGGGTGTGGTTTTTTACCAAAAGCACCCTACTTGGGAAGTGCGGCTGATGATTCAGATGACATGGTTACATCAGGTGCTGTGGGGAATTTTATCGCTGGGTGGCTTGGTGAATGAACGATCGATTCGTCCTTTGCTGCAATGGCTGGTCGATCGAGGCAAACCCCAATTGGCGTTAGAAGTAGCCCGCATTTTCCTGAATTGGTATAACGTTCAAGGTGTATATGCGGCTTACGATCGAATAAAAAGTAAAAAGTAAAATTCTCAGGAAAACTGGCGGAATAGTCCAAGCTTTTCGATCGCGACTCGCAAGGCTTGGTTAATTGGTAGGCGCGATCGACCTAGTTCGGGATCGATATTAGCGATCTGTTGGGCGAAATCGGCAAAAATTGGTAGGGCTAGTCCTTGTTCGATCGAGGTCTGCGCGGTTTCGACAATTTCAGGAAAAATCTCTTTATGTCTGACACAAGCTGCCAATTCAGGCTTTCCTTGTTTAGTTCTGACCGCCGCAAACCCAAATAATCGACAAAGCGCAGGTCGCCAAGTATAAACCGAACATCGTCCATTTTCGGGCACTATTCGATCGGGTTGATAGAATACGCAAACTCCCTGCTCATTCTTCTCTGCTGTGCGGTCTAACCAAAGATTTGCCTCACCACGTTCTAATAGTTCCCATGCCAGTGGCAGCATCTCTAAGGGCGTTGTCTCTACTTCAGGATTTGTGCAACACTTCCCACATCCACTCGGACATTGCAACCCTGTCGCCGCCTGAAATGTACTAATTTGGGCATCAATTTCCGCATAAATCCCCATTAACTGTTCGATCGAACTTTCAAAACCATTTAAGATATCCATCAAAATTATTTACCAATATCAATTAGTTCAGATATTTGCATAATCAGCATATCGGGAGTCAACACTAGCAAAGGTATAATGAACTACCCCACCCTGCTACGCGACGATGGGGATTCTAAATTCCCATCAAGCAAGGAGTGTTTTTTACGCTTCTTCGAGCCAAGTTGCTGCATCCCGCCACAATGCTATGTGAGACTCAAAAGTGTGGTCTTGTAGAATTTA
>JARCMB010000311.1 GCA_030248825.1 Pseudanabaenaceae cyanobacterium MP8IB2.15
GGCGCAAGAACTGACCTGAATGTGCTGAATCCTGCGATTCCTGCTAATCGTGATGGCTTGATTATTGCGGCTTTTTTGATTGCCGTGGCAATTATCGGCAAGTTGGTCACAGGGTGGGCAGTATTCGGGCAACCAGGAATTAACCGTCTGGCGATCGGGATTGGCATGATCCCGCGTGGTGAAGTGGGATTGGTGTTTGCCAGCATCGGTACAGCTAGTGGTGCACTCTCTCCCGCTTTAAATGCCGCAATTATTATGATGGTTATTCTTACGACCTTCCTCGCCCCGCCGCTACTACGTTTTGTGTTCCCGCAAGATGCGGCTTTGACCGAAACGGTTACTAGTGAGTAGGATCGTCAGATAGCCCGTTTGAGCGCAACAATGAAGGTGCTACCTCGATCGATCTGACTTGTAACATGGATTTCGCCATGCATCTTTTTTACCAGATCTTGAGCGATCGACAGCCCTAAACCTGTGCCTAAGATCTTCCCTTGGGCTTGACGACCGCGAAAGTTGCGCTCAAACAAACGTGGCAGATCTAGTTCAGGGATACCCATACCTGTATCTTGGACGATCACCTGAACAGAGATTGGGTCGATATTCACTCCGACCCGTACCGAGCCGCGTACAGGCGTGTATTTGATCGCATTATCGACCAAGTTGCTCAACACCTCGCGCAGTGCCGCCGCATTTGCCAGTACAAGTGGGATCTGAGTCGGGATTTGAGCATTAAAATTAAGCCGTCGATCGAACGCGATTGCACTAGCAGCACTAATCACAGATTCCAGAACAGGCGACAGATCGATCGAATCCAAATCTAGCTCAGCCGCAGGTAGCAATGGTTGATGACTAGAAGATGATTTGAGCAAACGGATCGGGGCATCTTGTTCGGCTTGGACGAGCAAATCCTGAATATGTCCTGTCTCGCGTAGAATCCCAGTAATGATTTTACGATTTGGATCTTCGGGCATGATCCGCTTCAGTAGCAACTGGGCAAAAGTGCGTAAAGCCGTAAGGGGGTTGCGTAATTGATGTAAAAGCGTGGCAATAAAGTCGCGCTGTTCGACTTCGACTCGGCGTTGATTTGCTTCTAACCACTGGCAACGTCGATCTAGGGCACAGGCGATCGCCAAGGTATTCGCCACCTGCTGCACCTGCATTTGCTCTGCTTCCGTCCAGTCTCGATCCTGTCGATCGGTAGTGAGAATGCCCATAATCGTCTCTTCATAGATCAAAGGCAAAACCAATCGCCCTTGCCGTGTGATCTCACTGTTTTTAGCCAAACCTTTTCGATCGACGGCTGGTAATAGAAACAGCGGATAGTCCACCGCATCCATTTTTGCCTCGGTGGGATAAGTCACCACCTCAATCAAATTTGGCGTTTCACCCGATACTTCCTCAGTCAAATACATCGTGCTCGTCCCTGCCCCCAAAGTTTGGTTTAAGAGGATAATCTGCGATCGAGCCAGAGAAATCAGGTCAGAACTAGCAGTAAGCATTGAAGATCGGCGTGCAATTCGGAGAGGAGGATAAGATTAAAAAGTACTGTTTATCGTTTGTTGACACATGCAAATTGCTAGCTGGAATGTAAACTCAATCCGAACTCGTATCCAAATTGTAATCGATTGGCTGCAAAGTCACCCATCCGTAGATCTGCTGTGTTTGCAGGAAACCAAGGTGATCGATCCTGATTTTCCTCACACGCCATTTACCGATTTGGGATATCACACTTACATCTACGGTCAGAAGGCATACAACGGCGTGGCATTGATCAGCCGTCAGCCGCTCTCAGAAGTTAGTTGTGGATTTTCGCCATTAGTTGCCGATGTGGGCGACTTTGACGAGCAAAAACGGGTGATCTCAGGTGTAATTGATGATATCAGGATTGTTAACCTCTATGTGCCGAATGGTTCCGCCGTGGGTTCAGATAAGTACAGCTATAAGCTCGGTTGGCTAGAAATATTGCGGCAGTATTTGGAGGTGTTAATCAAGGCTCAGCCTAATCCCAAGATCGTAATCTGTGGTGACTTCAACGTCGCGGTTGAGGATATTGACATTCACAATGCCAAGAAACGTGAAACACAAGTAATGGCAACCGACTTGGAGCGCGAGGCTTTACAGGCAGTTTTGCAGTTGGGGTTTAAGGATGTATTTCGCAAATTTACGCCCGAAGCTGGACACTATAGCTGGTGGGATTATCGTTCTGGTGGCTGGAAACGTAACCAAGGCTGGCGGATCGATTATCACTTTGCCACTGACGTGCTGTATGACAAAGCGATCGATTGTTCGATCGATACTGCCCCCCGTGCTCTTGTGCAACCAAGCGATCACGCACCTGTAATCTTGGAATTCTAGCCCAAAATAAAGATATCTACTGGGACTTGATGTCAGAAAGTTTTATGTATCTCAGGTAGAATTTATTGAGACAGTGCTGGTCTACAAGTTTCCGCAATTAACCAGAGAGGAGATTCAGGCAATGTTTACAATCGACGATCTAAAACAAACTCGTTATTACCAAGATGCCAAGCAAGAAGGCAAGTAAATGCGAGAAGTTTATCCTTACATCGAGCCTTACAGTCAAGGAGAATTGCAGGTATCCGATCTGCATACACTCTACTTTGAGCAATCGGGTAATCCTGATGGCAAGCCTGTAATTTTTTTGCATGGTGGTCCAGGTGGCGGCACTGTCCCACTTTATCGCCAGTATTTCGACCC
>JARCMB010000039.1 GCA_030248825.1 Pseudanabaenaceae cyanobacterium MP8IB2.15
AATTATGGTTTTTCTGGTAGCCCGTAGCGTAATTTTTTTAATCGATCGCGTGTTTCTGCATCTAGGTAATTCTCTAACAGGCGTTTAGTTGATGCTTTTTTGGGCTTTTGGCGGCTGAGTACAGCCCTGAGCGTAATTTCTACTTCTTGTTCTAGGGCTTCAGCCGACATCCACTCTGCACCGAAACCGACAGTGGTTAATTGCTGCGCCCGATCTGAGGTGACGACAATAATTCTTTTCAGATGCCGCAAAGGGTGGCGATAGAGTTGAGCGCAGATCCTTTCTATGTAGGTATCGGCTGTTTGCCTGTATTCCGTGAAGTAAAGCTTGAGGTTTTTCGTTACCCTCTCCGTCACGCCTGTTGTGGACTGGTTGTAAGCATCGAATACCAATATTGTGTGGTAGCCATGAAAGGCACTGAAGTTAGCCATAGTTTCGGTGAGGTCGGCACGAGCAGACTCAAACCCAGATCGATCGCGGGCTGTTTGTAAATGCTGCCATGCTCCTATGACGTTGTAACCGTCAACCAGCATCACTGGAGGATGAGCAGAAGACATACTAAAAATTTATGGTGATTATTCTAATTTTGACATTTTTTGGTTAGCAACTTCCGATTTTCATCCGATCTCAATTCCAGATTAAGCATATTACTCAACCTCATAGCATTACTTTTATTGACTAATTTTAAAATTAGGTATAAATGCTCACTTTTTTCCTGTGCTATCATGTTAATGTAACACAATGTTACATATTCTATTGAACTGCTCAGATTGTGATAAAGCCCAGAAAGCATATTTAATGAGCTGACTCCAATATCTAGCGTTCTCGATACAGTCCACTTTAGTTTTGCGATCGACAAGCTCTAAAAAATTTGAGGAGCAGAAGTTTAAGCAAGTAACAAAGTGGTATCAACTCTATCCACATTTGAGGAGTAAGTTTATGAGTGAATTGCCTCTTGAGAAACAATTTGCACACACCATGTTTTGCACCCAGTTGCAAGGTTTGGAGCTAGATTCAGCCAAAAAATTGCTAGCCGATCTGCACCTGCTATACCTTGGTCAACAGGTTCTATTTGCAGAACTAGCCAAACAGGATACTTTTAGAGATCTAAGAGCTAGTTAATTCAGCAAATATTCACCGACCGAGATGGGAGCCGAGGAAAATGCCACCTAAATCCCTCGCTCTCATCCAACTAGAATTTAAATCAACGATCATTCTTGGGTTGAAATGTTGATGTTTGACTTTAGTTGCTATGATCTAGCAATCAGGCTAAAGCTTTTGACTAAACTATGACCATCGCGATCGAACCCGAAGTCCGCATACTTTATGAACCTGTAATTGGGCTAGAAGTCCACTGCCAGTTGAGTACGGCAACAAAAATTTTTTGTGGTTGCTCTACCCAGTTTGGCCTATCACCGAACAGTAACGTCTGCCCCGTTTGCCTAGGAATGCCTGGAGTTTTACCAGTGCTGAATGAGCGGGTGTTGGAATATGCGATCAAAGCAGGATTGGCACTGAATTGCCAGATTGCCCCCCAAAGTAAATTCGATCGAAAGCAATATTTTTATCCCGATCTGCCCAAAAACTATCAAATTACGCAATTCGACCTGCCGATCGCCGAGCATGGCTGGCTGTTAATTACGCTGGATGACGGCACGACAAAGCGGATTGGGATCACGCGGATGCATATGGAAGAAGATGCGGGGAAGCTGGTTCATGCTGGCTCCGATCGACTGTCTGGCTCCAGTCATTCGCTTGTGGACTATAACCGCACGGGTGTGGCGTTGTGTGAAATTGTTTCCGAGCCAGATATCCGTTCTGGGGTAGAGGCTGCGGCTTACGCTCAGGAATTACGCCGCATTTTGCGTTACTTGGGTGTCTGTGATGGCAACATGCAAGAGGGTTCACTGCGCTGCGATGTAAATATTTCTGTCCGTCCTGTCGGCACAGAAAAATTTGGAACGAAGGTAGAAATCAAGAACATGAACTCGTTTAATGCGATCCAACGCGCGATCGACCATGAAATCGATCGACAAGTTCAAGCGATCGCGGTAGGCGAACCAATCAGACAAGAGACGCGGTTGTGGGAAGAAAATACCCAACGCACGATCAGTATGCGGGCTAAGGAAGGATCGAGCGATTATCGGTACTTCCCCGAACCCGATCTAGTAGCGATCGAAGTATCACCTCAGACTTTGGCAAAATATCGGTCTGAATTGCCTGAGCTACCTGCCTCACGCCGCGATCGTTACCAAAAGTTGGGATTAGGTACATATGAAGCGAATCTAATCGCTGACGATCGCAATGTGTCTGATTATTTTGAAGCCGTCTTAGCGACCAAAGCCGATCCCAAATCTGCGTTTAATTGGATTATGGGCGACATTACCGCTTATTTGAACGAGCGTAAACTCAAAATCACGAATCTCACGCTCACACCAAAAGTTCTGGGCGAAATGATTGCCCTGATCGCGGACGGCACCATTAGCAGCAAAATTGCCAAGGACATCCTGCCAGAGTTACTAGAAAAAGGCGGCTCGGTCAAAGATCTAATTCAAAAGAACAACCTCACTGTGCTTTCAGGTGCAGAACTAGAAAAAATCATCGACCAAGCGATCGCGGATAATCCCAAGGAACTGGAACAATATC
>JARCMB010000312.1 GCA_030248825.1 Pseudanabaenaceae cyanobacterium MP8IB2.15
ATATCGTAGCAGAAGCGGTCGCTCCCCCTTGGCGCGCCGCTTTGGGAGAAAAAATTATCGATACCTGTTTTTCCGAAACCAAGGCACTAATGTATCAGCAGGGTCGTACAAAAGCGATTGAGGATATTTACAAAGCAGATTTGTCGGAATGTCATATCGGCTTATTAGAGGCGTTTCAAGTGCGGGCAGTTGTAATCGTCCCGATCTTACTGACTCTCGATCGATCTGGCAGTCTGCCCAAACTTTGGGGACTCTTAATTGTGCACCAATGTCAGAACCCGTTCCAATGGACAGATGGAACGGTTTTATTTTTAGAGCAGATTTCAGTGCAACTGGCAATTGCCATTCAGCAGGCAGAACTTTTACAAAATCTGAATCAGGAATTAGCACATCGATCGAGAGCAGAACAAAATTTACACAAGCAGGCTCGGGTGCAACAAGGATTGATTCAGGAGTTAGATAAATCCACGACGCTGTTAGAACTGCGAAATAAAGATCTTGATTCCTTTGTGGCGTTTGCCTCCCACGATCTGCGGGCACCGCTAAGGGGGATCAAGAACTTAGTAACTTGGGTCTTGGAAGATCTAGCTGATGCGATCAATCCAGACTTGCAAAAGCAATTCGATCTGATGACATTTAAAGTTCATAGCATGGAAACCTTACTCAACGATTTATTGCAATATGCCCAAATAGGGCGTGTGGAATCTAATCAAACAACTGTTTGCGTTGAAAAACTTTTACGCGACATCATCAATGAATTAGGAATACCGCCCGATTTTACAATTCATATCGCCCCAGATATACCAAATCTGGCCGCAGACTATAGGGCTTTGTATCAGGTTTTTATTAACTTGATTGGAAATGCAGTCAAGCATCACAATCGCCAAGATGGAAGAGTTGAGATTGCCGCAACTCGCGAAGGGGATTTCTATCGATTTGATGTCATAGACGATGGGCCAGGAATTCCACTAGAGCATCACCAAAATATTTTTCAAATGTTTAGAACTTTTGGCAACACTAATAGCCGCGATAATACTGGAGTTGGATTGGCGATCGTTAAAAAGATTGTTGAACTTCAAGGCGGAACGATTACCATTGAGTCGAATGGATATAGCGGGACGATTTTTCGGTTTACTTGGTCTCTAGAAGTAGATAACTTGCAGCCAATTTAAGCTGGAGTTTGAGACTTGTTGGTTACTTTGTGGTTCGTCGATCGAATATTCCTGTTCTATGGTGGATTGCTCATAGTTGAACATTTCAAGGTGAAGGATAAGTAACGTTTAGTTAGAGTCGATCGACTCTCGCTGAAGTTGCTGCTGATGGAGAGATTGACCTTGAACTCGATCGAAGCTTATCGCCTGACTATTACACCAAAAAGCTGGGACGCAGCCAGTAAGCGAATTCTGGTGCAGTGAAAGCATCTCTAATTGCCTCATCTTGAGCATTGAGAATATTCGGGCGCGAGATATTTGGCAGAAACTGCACACCGTAAAGTTCTTCGCAGCCAGCCGTAAACTCCAGCATTCCCACTCGATCTCCAGTTCTCAAATCCACTACCGCCACACCACACAGCAATCGATCGAAGCGCGTTTGAATCGGCAAACCACCAAAAATATTCGTTTCGCGCATCTGACACAACCCAATCACAGCATAGTCACCGACAAAGCATAAGCCGCGCAAGAACCCAGGCAGAGCGCAGACGACATCATGTTTACCAGTTTCTGGATCGATGCACCATAATTCCCCAGTCCCAGAATTGAGTACCCACAGGCAGTTGCGATACCAGACGGGAGAATGCGGCATCGATAGTCCCCGCACGATAATCTCATTTCGATCGACATCGATCGCAATCCCACCTGTGGCTTTATTCGCTCTCCATCCTCCCACCTCATTGCTCTCTCCCAAAGCTGTGACGAACTTGGGCTTGCCGTTGACGATCGACAATCCATTAAGATGACATCGATCTTCGGGCGCGAGTTCAGAAATAAATGACGGTTGCCAACGTGGCTCAAAACTAAAGTCGGAACTGAGTTGACTGAGGCAGGAGAAGCGCGTGTTTACCATCCACAATCGATCGTCGGCAAAAGCCAGATCGTGAACGTTTAAATCGCCTGTGAAGTATGCAGTGCGGGGCAGATAGAGTGCATCATAACGTCCTGGCTGATCTTCTAAAAAGTGGTGTGCCAGCATGGGGGCATTGGCAAATAGGATGACTTCGTGCTTGGTTGCGAGGGCAAGGCGTTGACCGTCCACAGCGATTCCCATGGGTTTGGTGAATTCGCGCATCAGCAGACTGACTTGGCTACCATCCCATCCTACAATTGCGATTTTTCCCGCTTGATAAGTAGTGATCGCGAGCGATCCGCCTGCTTGAGATAGCCAAGATTGGAAGCCGTTGTCGATCGAACAGGTAATAGTTTTAGCAAGATTAGAATCAGTCAGATCGGGTGTTCTCGTTGCTGGTTGATGAGTTGGGAGATCGGGTTGATGTCCAGCTTGCCAAACTCGATCGTAGTTTGCTTCTAAGTTTCGGACAAAGCGCGATGGATCGAATAGAGAAGTGGTGGGAAGTTGAGCGAGTAGTTTTTGTTTGAGTTGTTGGAGTTTGGCAGGATTTTGTCCTAGTTCGATCGCGATCTGTTCGTAAGCAGATAAGTCTGGGGCAATCAGTTCAGGTAATCCCACCGCACTGAGGAGACTGGCAGCAACCCGCCCCGCAAAGGTCTCACCCAAAACCGTCAAGAGTGGTACGCCAACACGGAGTGAATCGCTAGCACTGGTGTGAGCGTTGTAATAGAGCGTATCGAGAAATAAGTCGGCGGATTGATGACGTTGTAAATGGATATCTCTTGACTGACGCGGCGCAAAAATCAGTCGCTTGCTATTAACCCCATGAGATGTGGCGGCAGCTCTCAGATGCGTCTCAAATTCGACATGATCTTGCAACAGCCACAGAACGCTATGCGGCACTTGTTTGAGGATTCGCATCCAAGCAGCGAATATCGTCGGTTCGATCTTCTGGGCTTTATTGAAACAGCAATAGATCGCGGAATCTTCTGGCAATCCCCAAGTGGATTTAGGATGATTGTGAGTAGAGAGCGGCTGCCAATCGTAATTGATTTGATAAGAATCGGGCATCAACAGACATTTCTCAGAGATCGATCGAACTAATTCTGGTGGCGTAATCACCGCATCTGTGATTACGTAATCGATATATTCTGCTCCCAATGTGCCTGGATAACCAAGATAATTAATTTGAATGGGAGCGGCTCGGAGCGCGAAAATCTCTGGGATCGCGTGTTCGGTATAGCCTGCTAAGTCGATCGAAATATC
>JARCMB010000313.1 GCA_030248825.1 Pseudanabaenaceae cyanobacterium MP8IB2.15
CTCTACGGAAAAGTTACAATCCCCACTGCCGTCTCGATCGAACTTCTACAGGGAAAGGCTCTAGGTATTTCTCTACCAGATGTTACGACATTGAGCTGGCTAGCTATTGCTCAAGTCCCAGTCATCCAACTTGCCCCTACAATTCCCAATTTAGGTATGGGCGAACGGGAAGTAATCTCTTTGTCACAGCTCACACCCAACTCATTAGCTATTCTCGATGATGGGCTAGCCAGGATCTATGCTACTCAGCTTAATGTGTTATTTACAGGAACACTCGGCATCTTGCTCAAAGCCAAGCAGTTGGAGCATATCACCACTCTAAAGCCGATACTGACTCAGTTAGATGTCCTTGGCTTTCACTTGGATGCGGCAACTAAACAAACCATTCTCAAACTGGCGAAAGAGTCTCCATAAGACAGATTGACTGGTTCTTCTACCAGAGAATTTATTTCCACTTCTCAATGCGTTGGCGAAATTGAGTGCGTTGATTCGTGGGGATTTGCGGCATTAGGAGATCGATCAGTTGAAACTGGGTGGGATTTTGCTCTAATGCTCTCTGGAGGATAAATTTTGCCATTGGCCCGATCGATTCAGCTAGTTCTCGCTCACACTGCTCGATAAAGCCCTGAGTTAATGGAGCGTCAGAGATGTTTGCTGCGGTAAATATCGTCGATCGAGGAGTTGGTTGAGATGGCTGAGATCCAGATCTGGGTAAAAGTTGGGATACTGGCGGCACTAAACTAGCTTTCGTTTCTGCGTCAGACGTTCCCAACAAAGATTTAGCTCTGGATTTAAATTCAACTTGCTTAGTGGGTGGTAAGTGTTGAGCGAGTCGATCGATCAGATCCTGTGGGTCTGATGCTTGTGACACGACCTGCTGGAGCAGAATTGGGGCGATTGGTCCAATGTATGACATCAGAATCGACTCTAATTGTTGGCGTAGATGCTCTGTTAGCAAAGCTGCTGGTTGAGATAATAGTTGTGATTGTGGTAATTCTTGGTTGGTAACTAGTGGTGCAATATGAGCAGTGACTGTTTCGGCTTCTTTAGAGCTAGGTGAGTCGTGAGAAATTTGGAGCTGTGCCGTTGGTCGCATCGATCGAGCTGAGGTTCTGACTTCAGCCCTAAAGTCTACAGCATCATGTAGAGCTTGATTTAGGGCTTCGACTGAGGCAAAACGTCCACTAGGAGACTTTCTCAGACATTGCATTACCACCGCCTCTAGCTTGAGTGAGATCTGTTCGCAGCCTAGTTGAGCGCGAAGATGTTGGGGAGGTTCGGAGGTGTGTGCCCTCACCCAGCGCATGGCAGCTCTGTCATACCCGCCAGCAGAACAGCCAAATGGATCTGTACCACTGAGCATTTCATAGAGAATCATGCCGAGACTATAGATGTCAGCACGTTCATCCAGATTTTTGCTTGCTTCTAACTGTTCTGGTGATGAGTATTGGAACGTTCCCATAAACATGCCAGTGTGAGTGGATGTGACATCTTTACTAAAGGCTTTGGCAATCCCAAAGTCGAGGATTTTGACTAACTCACCGATCGTTGTATCAATTAAGAAAATGTTTTCGGGCTTGAGATCGCGATGCACAACTTTAATTGATTCACTGGTGCGAGTATCTTCATGCCACATCTCTACGCCTGTATGCGCCATGTGCAGACCTTCGCACACCTGACTGACAATATTTGCGGCACGCTCGATCGGCAGTCGTTTCTCGTTATGTAATAGTTGTCCCAGTGTCTGCCCTCGGAGATACTCCATCACATAAAATGGATAACCATCATCGGTGAAGCCAAAGTCTTTAACTTGGATCACGTTATCGCTATGAATTGCCGCACATAAGAGAGCTTCGCGCTCAAATCTTTGGCGTAGATCGCCTTCACCCAGTAATTTTTCTTTGAGTAACTTTAAAGCTACTTGTTGCCCTAGCAGCGTATCGATCGCCAGAAACACCTCACCCATACCTCCACCGCCCAGACGACTGGTAATGCGATACCTCTGGCGATCTCCGATCGAGCGACCGATCCAAATATTTATCTGAGAAGTAACATCCATGAGTCGGTTTGGTGGATTTGCCCAGTTTAGATCCAGATCATATCCAATAATGGTAACTCATGACAAGGTGAAAGCAGATCTTGTGCCATTAAGATTCTGGATTTTTGAGCTTTGTAATCGATGCCTAGAGTCAGTTTTAATTGGCTTAGATTTGGAGCAAGATCTACGTTAGCCGACTAGAGCCTTTAGATGTTCGACAATAGATTCGATCGAAAGTTCGGTAGCTTGTTTGGTGGAGCGATCGACTAACTCGACTTTACCGCTAGCAATACTGCGACCTGTGACAATTCGGAAGGGAATCCCGACTAAATCAGCATCTTTGAACTTTAGCCCTGCTCTCTCATCGCGATCGTCAAGCAGAGTCTCTACCCCTGCGGCGTTGAGTTCGACGTAGAGTTTTTCGGCAACTTCCATTTGGGCAGGATCATTGACATTGGGAACTGTAATAATGACGTGATAAGGTGCGATCGACACATTCCAAATAATTCCATCTTTATCGTGAGATTGCTCCACGGCTGCTTGGGCTAAACGCGATACGCCCAGACCATAGCAACCCATCACCAAAGGTAAGTCCTCACCGCTCTCATTTGTGAAATTTGCACCCATCGCTTTGGAATATTTTGTACCTAGTTGAAAAATATGTCCAACTTCAATCCCTCTAGCTGATTCTAGCTGTTGAGCTGGATCGTGAACGGCTCGATCGCCTGGTCTGGCTTTGCGGATATCGACGATATGTTCTGGCAGTTGGAAATCCTTACCCCAGTTTGCGCCCACGATATTGTACTCATGCTCGTTTGTGCCAGTGACAAAATTCTTTAATTCCACAATCGTTCGATCGGCAAGACGGAGGAACTGAGGCGCAACATTTTTGACATCACCAATATAGCTGTCTGGGATGTTGGGAGCGATGTAGCCGACAGGTAGAGGTTTGGTCGTCCACTTACTCTGCATCTCGGCATCACAAATTTGAACGGACAAGATCGTTTTGCTAGCGTAATTTGCAGTCAGCTTGATCAATTCATTTTGCAGCTTGACTTCGTTGACTTCCTGATCAGCGCGAATACTGACCAGCACTAAGACATTCATGCCACTGTCATACACAGCTTGATATAGAACCTGTTTGACATCTTGGGTTGCCGAGATATCGAGAAATTTACAGGTTTTTTCGATCGTCGCTGTGTTTGGAGTGTGGAGTTTCTCGGTCTCAGTAAAGCGAGATGGAATTGCCTCAGGTGCTAGAGATATTGCCTTCTCAACGTTAGCGGCGTACTTACCATCGGCGGTATAGAGAACTTCATCTTCACCCGCATCAGCCAATACCATAAACTCTTGCGAACCCGAACCCCCGATCGCGCCCGAATCAGCATCAACGCCACGAAACTTTAGACCGCAACGAGTAAAGATATTCTGATACGCCTGATCCATCAACGCATAGGTCTGTTTGAGCGAATCCTCGTCAGCATGGAAAGAGTAGGCATCTTTCATGATAAATTCCCGCCCACGCAACAGCCCAAATCTTGCCCGAATTTCGTCGCGGAACTTAGTCTGGACTTGATAAAGCGATAATGGTAGCTGACGATATGAACGAATCATGTCTCGGGCGATCGAAGTGATCACTTCTTCATGGGTCGGTCCTAAGCCTAATTCCCGATTCGATCGATCGGTCAGAGAGAACATAATCCCTTCAGACTTGGTATAGGTATCCCAACGCCCAGACTCTTGCCACAATTCGGCTGGTTGCAGTTGAGATAACAGACATTCCTGTGCGCCTGTGGCATCCATTTCTTCCCGCACGATTCGCGATATTTTTTGCAGCACGCGCCATAGCAGAGGGAGATAGACATACACGCCACTGGTCACACGACGGATATACCCCGCCCGAAGTAGTAACTTGTGACTGGGTATTTCTGCCTCGGCGGGATCTTCCCGCAAAGTCACCCATAGCATTTGAGATACACGCATACAAAAAGCCCGAACTAACAACTTTGTCGATTTTAGCGGAAAATGGCATCGTGTAGTACTACGCTTAATCTCCGATTCAAACCTCAGGAGCTTAAAAATTTCGGTAGTATCAGGTAGCCCTAAACGTGTAATGATTCATGAGGTTGCGGGTTAAGATAACTTCACAGCTAAGTGGTAAATCAATATTTAAGTGAGCACGTTATGAGATTAACTGTAGTAATCCCTTGCTACAACGAGATTAAAACCATTGAGCAAATCATCGCAACTGTGAGAGCATCACCCGTCCAAAACTGCGAAATTATTATTGTGGATGACTTCTCGACTGATGGAACTAGAGAATTACTCCAAACTTCATTACATGCTCAAGTCGATCGAGTTATTTATCACGATCGAAATTACGGTAAAGGGGCAGCATTGCGTTCGGGTTTTGCAGGGGCAACAGGCGATATCGTAATCGTTCAGGATGCCGATCTAGAGTACGATCCACAGGAATATCCCCAAATGATCGAGCCGATTGTTGATGGCAAAGCCGATGTCGTGTATGGTTCGAGGTTCATTGGCAGCAAGCCCCATCGAGTTGTCTACTACTGGCACATGATCGGGAACAGCTTTTTGACAATGTTATCGAATATGCTGACCAACATTAATCTCAAAGATATGGAGACTTGCTACAAAGC
>JARCMB010000314.1 GCA_030248825.1 Pseudanabaenaceae cyanobacterium MP8IB2.15
ACCCTCACCCTAGCCCTCTCCCTCAGGGAGAAGGGCTAAAACTCAAGGCAGAGAGTTAGTTGTGATGAGAATTCTTTCCTTTTGTCTGGGCGAGTAGATAGATTCGATCGCTTAACTGTCTGATCAATTGAGCGATGTCAGCGTCAGTTGCTTGGGACTGCGTAATTTTTTCGCAGCTATACATCACCGTTGTATGGTCTTTGCCACCCAGAGCCTCGCCAATTTTGGGCAAGCTAAGGTTAGTGTGTTGGCGCATCAAGTACATTGCGATCTGACGGGCTTGCGAGATTTCACGCCGCCGCGAATTGCTGAGCAAATCGGCAAGATCGATATTCATCGCTTCTGTCACCACACTCAACACCAAATCAGCACAGACCTCTACAGGCTCTTTGGGTGGATTGAGCACAGGCGCAACGTTTGCCACTGTCATTGGTAAACCAGAGATCGAAATGTAGGCAACAGCACGAACCAGCGCGCCTTCGAGTTCGCGAATGTTGGAAGTGTAGCTGCTAGCGATATGTTGGATCACATCACTAGGAATGCGGATATTTTCGTATTCAGCTTTCTTTTGCAAAATTGCCATCCGCGTTTCTAGATCTGGCACCTGAATGTCGGCAATCAGTCCCATCGAAAACCGCGAACAAAGACGTTCTTGCAGACGTGGGATCTGACCAGGTGGTCGATCGCTTGCCAGAATAATTTGTTTGCCTGTTTCGTACAAAGCATTAAACGTATGGAAGAACTCTTCTTGGGTATATTCTTTCCCTTCAATGAACTGAATATCATCGACCAAAATCATATCGATGTCGCGGTAATGATCCCGAAATGACTGCATATTGTCTTTGCGGATCGCGGCGATTAGGTCATTTGTAAACTGCTCGGTGGAAACATAAAAAATCTTGGACTCAGGCGCAATTTCCAAGCGATAGTGCGCGATCGCTTGCATCAGATGGGTTTTGCCCAAACCTACGCCACCACAGAGAAACAGAGGATTAAACTCGCGTCCAGGTGATTCAGCCACGGCTAAGGCCGCAGCATGAGCCATCCGATTGGTTGAACCAACGACAAAGCGCGAAAAAACGTACTTGCTGTTGAGCGTACTATTTTTTGGGGCGTTACTAGTGGCAGGAATATGCATGACAGGAAGAGGGGGTGCAGTTTCAGGCAGTTTAAAAACTGGAACTTCTTCTTCATCTACAAGCAACTCACCTTCTCCAACGGGGGCTGCCATGATGTAGATTTCGATCGGATAACCAAGAATTTCAGCGACGGTCTTGTTGAGATCTTTGTAGTAGTAACGTGATAACCAGTTGCGGGCAAAGGGGTGATGGGCGCGAATTGTCAGGCGTTCAGGCGTTAGTTCTACACCAACTGAGGTTTTGATCCATGCTTCAAAGGTGGGGCGACTAATTTGACGTTCCAGATGCTCTAGAACCATAGCCCAAAGGGTTTCTACAGAAATATCCACAGGTGTTCTAGTTTGCATGACGAAAATGGGTTAAGAGAATAATATTAACTGCTTATTCAGGGATGAGGTGCTTTTTCTCGTAATTGCTGTAAGTTAGACTTTTCTTAGATCTCTGATTTAAATTTCTGATGAATCAACCGCTTAAACTCGCTCTAACTTTGGGAGATCCTGCTGGCATTGGGGCTGAAATTGTGCTTAAGGCGTTGGCGCATCCGCAAGTTTTAGATTTGCCAGTGAAGTTAACCGTTGTTGCCGATCGACGTCAAGTAGTTGAAACATTTTCTTTACTAAAGAATTTCTCAAATCTAGCCTTAGCCGATCCTGACGAAATCGACATAATTGACACTAATACGGGTGAAGCGATTACCTTGGGGCAGGGGGATGCCCATAGTGGTACTGCTAGTTTTACTTATTTGGACACAGCAATTTCTCATACTTTGGCAGGAAGTTTTGATGCAATTGTTACCGCACCAATCGCCAAGTCAGCATGGAAACTGGCGGGGCATATCTATCCTGGTCAGACGGAATTATTGGCAGAACGTAGCCAGACTAAACAGTTTGGCATGTTGTTTGTCGGGAAGTCGCCGTATACGGGTTGGCAACTTCGGACGCTGCTAGCAACTGTGCATATTCCCCTAGCCCAAGTCGCTCAGGTGTTAACGCCGCAACTGGTAGAAGCAAAGCTGGAATTATTATGGCGATCGATCCAACATGATTTTGGCTTGACCACAGCAAGAATCGCGATCGCGGGACTCAATCCTCACAGTGGCGAACAGGGGCAGTTAGGCACAGAGGAGCAAGAATGGCTATCCCCACTAATTCAGTCTTGGCAGACACGATATCCTAACCTCCAGCTTGATGGCCCAATTCCACCTGATACGATGTGGGTTAAACCAGCTCAGGCATGGTTCGATCGAACCCAAGTGCATTTGGGGCATGATGCCTACCTCGCGATGTATCACGATCAAGGCTTAATTCCAGTGAAGCTACTGGCATTTGAACAAGCTGTGAATACGACGATCGGTCTACCTTTCATTCGTACCTCACCCGATCACGGCACCGCTTTTGACATTGCTGGCAAAGGGATCGCGAATCCTGCTAGCCTAATTGCTGCCATTACCCTCGCCGCCGAGCTAGCCCAAAAAAGATATGTTCCTGCCTAAAACTCAATTACCCAGTCAATCAGCTTTACGATCGAACGATCTATTGGCGTACTACAGAGATCTGTGCGAACAGACCCTAACCGTCGTCGATCTTGAAACTACGGGCGGCACTGCTAGAAACTGTAGGGTGATTGAGGTGTCAATTTTGCAAGCCAGCCTTAAACATGGCATCCAAAACCAAGTGACGCATCTAGTTAACCCGAAAGTCCCAGTACCTTACCAAATCACTCGGCTTACTGGCATCTCACAGGCGATGGTCGATCCTGCACCTGAATCTGAAGAGATTTGGCGAGAATGCTTGCCCATGCTGGAGAACGGCGTAATTACGGCACACAATCTGGCGTTTGACTATAGCTTTATCCAGTCAGAGTATGGCTTGATTGGGGTCAATTTTCGTCGTCCGTTCAACTTACAGCTTTGTACGGTAATATTGGCGCGTTTATTATTACCAGAATTACGATCGAGGGCTTTACCTGCACTGGTGAGTCATTTTGGCTTTGATGTCGGTCGATCGCACCGAGCGGAGTCTGATACGCTGGCTTGTTGGCTGTTGGCAAAGTTATTACTGAGGCAAATTCAAAATCAGGATGATGCCTCCCTGTTAGCTTTATTTGCGGAGCAGTCGATCACCTCAGGCGATGCCGCAGATTTGCTCAACTGTAGTTTGATTGAAATCGGTTCGATCGCCAAGAAAGCAAAACTCAAAGCCAGATATTCACAACATCGTGGCTCTAATCTTTACCGACGCGGCGATATCGAAAATCTGATCGATCGCTGTGACTAATCCCAGCTTAGAGGCAATACTTATGAGAAAACTCTTACGCAACCTTTACTCGATCCAGATTTCCAGTAATACTAATTAAAGTCAGCGCGGAATAACCACTCAGTTCAGAGAAGCATTGCAATCACAATGGATACAAATAACCAAACCGAATCGGGCGCACAGCCAAGAGCGCGGATCAAGAAGAAAAAAAAAGGGCTGCTTGAGAAACTACCTAGCTTAATGTCCCAACGTTCTAGCACAGATCCTAAAGCCCTAATGCGTCTACCGAAGTTTGTGGAAGAGCGTTCTGCTTCGATGTTGAGGCTTGTAGGTTATGTCTTAATCATTCTCGCTTTTTTCGATGTTGTGGCGATTGTTCTGCCGCCAAGACTGACCGATCCTGTCTGGGAATTTCAGACCATGGGACAGCTTGTAGAGCGATTACCAGTACCATTACTAGGTTTTCTATTGGTGTTCTACCGTCACGAAACTATAGTCGAACAAAAAGAACTTTCAGTGATGAAGTGGCTATCTTGGCTATCTCTGGCAGTTGGTATTTTCTATCTCCTCATGCTGCCATTGGGGATTTTCAGTTCTTTACGCATTTATGATGGCAGAAATGCTCAGCTTGATGCCCAGCGATCTCAACAAAGTCAACAAGTCGATCGCACAAAGGAGCAATTGAGTACGGCGACAGATAAACAACTTAGCGATCTAATCTCAGGGCTTAACCGTCAGGGTCGATCGATTCCTACTAATGACCCCGATGAGTTTAGAAAGCTGCTACTTACCCAACTCGAAAAATCACAGCAGGATGCTCAAATTCAGGCAGGTCTTGCGTTCTCCAGTCAGGGGAAAGTGTTGATTAAGAATTCGATCAAGTGGAACCTAGGAGCAATTATTGGTGGATTTGCTTTTGTTTGGATGTGGCGACTAACTCACTGGGCAAGATCGCCAAGGCTAGTGGTCAGAGTCCGACAAAAAACGCAAGACTTGGAACTGGAAACCGAAGAGTCTATGCCTGATTCTGACGCAATCTAAATATCTCGATAAAACATAAAAGGTCGTCTTCAGAGGCGACCCTTTATTACTAATTAGATATGCACAAAGGGCGAACGATGGGAATTGAACCCACGAATGGTGGTACCACAAACCACTGCCTTAACCACTTGGCTACGCTCGCCGTGTCGGAATTTATTTCCGCATAATAATATAGCACTATACTGGACTTACTTTTCAACCTAAAACTTAAGTTTTAAGTATGAAGAAAATATTGGTGGTTGAGGATGAACCAATTACGGCTGATACTATTTCTGCTCAGTTGGGGCAATTAGGCTATAGCGTCACAGACATAGTGCTATCTGGGGTGGAGGTGATCGCTTCGGTATTACGCGAGCCACCCGATCTTGTCTTGATGGATATTAATTTAGGGCAACAAGATCTCGATGGCGTGGCGATCGCGGCTCAACTCAAATCACAATTTAGGCTACCAGTGATTTACTTAACTGGCCGTAGTGATGAAGTTACTCTGGCGCGAGGTAAGGCTACAGAACCGTTTGGTTTTATTATTAAGCCTTTTACCGAGCGAGATCTGCGTGTGGCGATCGAAACTGCCTTGTACAAGCATCAAGCCGAACAGCAACTATGGAATCGCAACTTAATTCTAGAATCGGAACTCGATCTGCGTGAAGTATTAGCGGCTGAGAACGATCTTGAAGATCTGAAGGCACGCTTTGTGAATATGGCATCGCATGAATTTCGCACGCCTCTTTCGGTAATTTTACTGGCGGCAGAAACACTAGAGTCGTATGGCAATAACTGGACGCGAGACAAGCAGATCGAACGCATCCACAGGATCGAAGCCGCAGTCAAATATCTGACGAAACTGCTCGACAACGTATTTACATTCGGAAAAGCGAAGTTGGACGAGTCGGAATTTCAACCTGTTGAGATAGATCCAGAGCAGTTTTGCCGAGATCTAATCGCAGAATTTCAAGCAGCCCAAGAGGTCGATCCTGAGAGTCCTAATCAGATTAATTTGATCTTTGCGGTTTCAGGTATGTGCGATCGCGCTTCGATCGATCGAAAGTTGTTAAAGCAAATTCTCACCCACTTACTCTCTAATGCCACAAAGTTCTCTGGTGAATCGGACACAATTTGGTTCGATCTCAAATTTATCGATCGAGTGGCAGAATTTACGATCCGCGATCGTGGCATTGGAATTTCTGAAGCCGATCGAGCGCATGTGTTTGAACCTTTTTATCGCAGTAACCATGCCAGCCTGATTCCTGGTATGGGCTTGGGACTTTCGATCTCGAAACATTTTGCGACCATGCATGGCGGTGAAATTAGCTTTACTAGTGCCGAGCATCAAGGCTGCACGTTTACGTTTCGACTACCGCTCGATACTCATTCCTGATATGACTCTCAGATCCCCCAGAATTGGGGCAGGGGGCAATTCAGATTAATTCAACATCTTTGAGTGAGACGGTCATTTTCATTTGCCCCAGCCGCACTGAGATATCGCCAGAGCTATTCGGTGCGGTCAGTACCTGAGCAATTTTATCGAGTTTGAGAATCCGAATTCGATCGCCGACTTTGGGTGAATTTTTCGTTTCCTCTGGTTCTTGGATTTTAGCTTTCGACTGCTGTGATGGCAGATGGAGTCTGGCGATTTGCTCCATACGTCTTTCGGCGTGTTGGGCAGCTTGCGCCGATTGGTCACCCTGTTGCAATTTACGGATCACCCGCGCGATTTCTTTTTTGGCTTGAGCAATCGCCGCAATCACTTCATTTTCCTGAGTCGATCTCAGGTCTTGATATTGCGATCGAAGTTGAATGGCTTTGTGATTAATTTCCTGATATAGCTTGTCAGTTTGCGCGATCAAGTCAGCCGCAGCATCGGCATTGCTGGTTTGGCGGCGACGTTGGGCTTCAAGGTCAGCAATTACGGCATTAATTTCGGCAGAACCATAGCCAACATGCTTCTGCGCTGCGTCGAGAATATTTTCAGGCAGTCCCAATCTCAGCGCGATCGACAAGGCATTCGATCGACCAGGAATCCCCCATAGCAAGCGATAGGTCGGAGCAAGTGCAACATCATCAAACTCGACTGAGGCGTTTTCAAATCTGGGATTTTGATACTTCAGCGTTTTCAGTTCGCCAAAGTGAGTTGTGGCAATCGTCAGGCTAGTATGCTCTGCTAGGTGTTCCAACAATGCTGTAGCAATCGCACTGCCCTCAGTCGGATCTGTACCCGCCCCAACTTCATCCAACAGTACCAACGACTCTAGCGTCATTGCCTCTAGAATCCGACCTATGCGGCGAATATGTCCTGAAAAAGTCGAGAGGTTTTGCTGTAACGATTGTTCATCACCAATATCTGCCAACACCAGATCGAACCAAGGCAACTCCACAGGCTCACGCGCAGGAATAAACAGCCCCGCCTTTGCCATCAGTGCCGCCAACCCAAAAGTTTTCAGCGTCGCGGTCTTGCCACCCGTATTCGGCCCCGTAATCACCACGGCACTGATCTCAGGCGCAATTAGCACATCGACAGGTACAACAGCTCTCCCTTCTTCGTGGCTCTGCTGCCAAACCAAGAGCGGGTGGCGTAATTGCCGCAGCGTGATCGGATGCTGACTCGATCCCGCCTGAATGAATCTGGGTGGATTTGCGCCTAACCAATAGGCATATCGCGCCCGTGCGATCGACAGGTCAATTTCGGTGACGATCGCCAGTAAGCGTAGTAAATCCTCCACTACAGCCGTGACCAGACTGCTAAGTTTGTGCAAAATGATTTCAATCTGAGCAGTTTCTTGGCGGATCAGTTGGCGGAGTTTGTTATTGTGCGGCACGATCGAATTTGGCTCAACAAAAACGGTCATACCACTGCTAGAGGCATCGTGGACAACACCTGGAACCTGATCTTTTTGGGGTGACTTGACTGACAATACGTATCGATCGCCGCGTTGAGTGATTACGTTTTCTTGGATCGCACTCGATCGACGTTGCATGATCCCTTGCAAGCTGGTAAAGATCTGGTCGCGCACTCGATCGATCGACAAACGAATATTGCCAAGTTTTTCAGAAGCTCGATCTAGTACCATGCCACCTCGATCGATGCAGCGATAAATTTCTTGCTCCAGTTCGGGGTAGGTGCGAAGTTCGCTCACTAATGCTTGTAAAGTCGGGCAGTCATCGGCATTATCCAAGCTGCGGCGCAGGTTTCGTGCTCCTGCTAATGTCGTGGCGATCGAAAACAACTCTTCGGCGGATAAAACTCCTTGCCGTTCTGCTCGTTGCAACGCCCCTGTAATATCTTGTACGCCTTCTAGCGACAAACCTCCTAGCAGTCTAGTTTCAAGGTCGTACACCTCTTTGGTTTGGGCGATTAAAACCTCACTTCGATCGCGACTGGGGGGAATCACCAGATGCCGTGCCGCGATCGAACCTAGCTTTGTCGCGGCAAAAGTCGCTAAATGCTGACACAACCGCGACCATTCCAATAACTCCAGAGTCTCTGCTTGCATTCCACCTAAAATCAATACTCTGGTTCTATTCTGACACTTCTCACCCAAACAATCATCAGCAATATTCGATCGACGCATTTATATCTGCAAATCTGAGCCTAGTAATGCGTCACAGCTTAATTTTATGATAAACAGAAGTCAATTTGCATCGTGTGTCATGGGTTTCTTTCTTAAAGTAATATCGGTCAACGATTTCTCGGTTATCTAATTCGCGGAATACCCCATCCGTCTACACGGTGGGGAGGATGTCAAGACTTTAACTGAGCGTCAATTTCAGCGAATGTTTCAAGCAGTAACAGTCTTGCTTGCAATTCCCAGCCCCATTTTTGCAGTGAGATCGCCCCGATTGTTCCACCGATTGCAGCCATGATCCCTAAAGGCTCATTAAAAGAGATGGCGGACAATAAACCAAGTCCAGCAATTCCCCAAAACGGCAGAGCTACAGCTTGTCTCTGCTCTGCCACGAGTTGCCGAAAACCATCTGGCTCCATTTCCGCGAGCAAAGTAGTTTGAACCTGTTGTTGCTCAGCTTTTGTGACCGAAAGCCCAATTTTACGACGGAGTTTCTCAATTTTCCGAGCTTTGGAACTATATTCCGTCAACTCATCTTCAGCAATTTCGATCAAGCGTTCTAGCTGACTCATGTTGTCGTGTACTCTCAAGTATATTTTCAGTTTAGTGTCATCCCAAGGCGTTTTTCTACACTCATCTAAGCATTACGCTGTTTAATTTTAGCGATCGCCTTTTTTTGCTTCTTCCCTGCAAAATTCATCGCAAATTTTTCAATCCTGTTGTATAAAGCACGTGGCAAAATCCAGATGAAATAGGCGGCAAAAATCGTGAGGATCGATCGGGATGGCTCGTAGATCAGGATTTTCCAATTACTAGCCAAAGCGCGATTAATCAGTTGTACGGCAGCTTTACCATCTTGATTGCGAATTGCACGGCGGCAAAGATAGCGTAGCTGGTAGGCACGGGCTAAGGATTCCCACTTTGCCATAAATTCAGGGGCATAGGTGCGAGTTTTGGCAATCGCCTTTTCCCAAGAGTCTAACTGCTTCATCATGTTTGCCGATAAACCACCCGAATTAACGCGATAGAGGGTTAACGCTTCAGGAATTCCCTCAATTTGCCATTTGGTCGTTAAAGCAATGCGAATCCAGCATTCAATATCTTCGGACTGACGAAATTGATCGTCGAAATAGAATTTTTCTTCAGTTCCGTAATAATTGGCGATAAATTCGATATCTTGGAATACAACTTTACGAATGACAGGAACAGAACCATTACTAATTGGATTGCGGCAAAGGACGAGTTCGGGAGTAATATTTTTGAGTTGTGGTATTTGGTAAGTGCCTAGAGATTGGCTGTCATCATCGATAAATTCGGAGCTACAAAAGCTGACTCCAATCGCAGGATTCGCATCTAGATGCTGGACGTGTTTTTCTAATTTCTGATTTCTCCAGACATCATCGGAATCTAAAAAGGCTAAATATTCTCCTTGAGCATGACGAATGCCCGTATTTCTCGCTCCTGCTAAACCGCGATTTTTTTGGTGAATGATTTTGATTCTTGGGTCAGCAATACTTTCGCAAATGGCGATACTTCCATCCTTTGATTCATCGTCAATAATAATGATTTCAAAATCTGTAAAAGTTTGCGCCAAAATTGAGTAAATAGTTTCAGTAATATATTTTTCAACGTTATAGACAGGTACGATCACAGATACTTTCGGCATATGATTAATTGTAATTGCTCGACTAGGATGCGATCGGAATTTAATGTAAGGGATATAAGGTGTTAAGTCTGTCTAGCAGTTAATACAAGAGAATGAATACATTAATTATTGAAAGTAAGGAGAAATTTGTAACACTTCAGGTCACGATACCATTCAGCAATTCATTTTTAGAAACAGAAACAAAAATCCAATCGGTGTTAGATGGAGCATGTCCTTTATCTTGCTTCCTAACTAATGTGGCGTTTGCTATATTTGGTATGGGAATGCAATTCATTCTGATTACAGACTGGACAAAAATGAGAAAGTAGATCCATTTGGCAACTTTTTTAGATAACAACTCATTATTACTCTATTTTAGACTCAGTAATGCTTTACAATCACCCATGCAACGGAACCAGTGCCAATTTGCTGAAAATCTAGACTTTAGGTAGTTTGTAGCGAGCCACAATCCGCTTGGCGTATTCGGGGACGTGAGCTTCGAGCTTTTCGGGGTAGTTACGTTTGACGTAAAGATAGTTGCGGACAAAATGAGAGTCGATCGAAAATCGTCCGTATTCCAGACCTTTTGGCCCAATCTTATTCACGACAAAACCGAGCAGCCATGCCAACCACATCGGTAATGTCGTTGCTTGATCGTAAGCCGCAATCCCTTGTTGGACAGCCGCCGATCGATCTCCATTTGACATCACGGCTTGAACTTTTAATTGTTCTTGCACCAGATCGAGCATCTCTTTACCAGTATCATTTCTGACCACAATCCATTGCCAGCCATAGGGCGCACCCATATAGCCCACGACTAGATCGGCAAGAGAATTGACATAATCAAAGCAAGTCATGCAAGAAGGCGCGAACACATCCTTGAGTTCTTTGGTATTCAGCCCAAAAAATGGTACGAGTTCGGTAGAGCCATCTTCATGCTTGAAATGCACGTTAAAATCCTGCATAAATTCGTAGGACACAATCGTACTGGGCGATCGACTGGTGGTGTCGAGAAATTTTTGTAAACCCGCACGATTGACGTTATCAACGCAGGGAGTTCCCAAAACGTAGAGCTTTTCTAATCCCAATTGCTTTTCTACGGTTCTCAATGCCTGAATCTGGCAACCCACACCGATCACCAGCAATCGCTTCATCCCAGATCGCTCGACCTGTTCCAATACGGATAGATTTGGTGAAAGCGTCGGCTTATTCACTCTCGCTGCCAAGATCTCCGCCGCAGTTGTAGCAATAATTGGTTTAGGCGTAAATCGATCGCTCTCACTTGCCTGCACACACACCACGCCTTCAACCATGCCTGATTCCAACATCGCAATCGCAATGCTAGAAACAATGCCCGTCCACTGTGCGCCTTCGATCGGCTCGGTTTTTCGGGCTGCGATCATGTCTTGATGCACACCAAAATAGAGATCGTTCTCGTTCTCTAGATCGCGCGATCGACCATGAACCTCAGTTTCTAATTCGCTAATATGCTGTGTGATAAAAGCACAGGCTTCTTTGACGTAATGGATGTAATAGGTATCGCATAACCCACACTCGCTGCATAGAGCTTTGGCGGGACGTTGTTTGACGTTATGTGATGCTTTGGCTTTGTGATGAGCAGGCGGATGAGGACGTGGATTAGGCATTAATTACGGCTTAAATGATGGCTGCTTCATGCCAGATATTTTTCTGAAGTGAAGTAGAGTTATTTTAATTCACTATAGGGCACAATGAATTGACCCAAGTAATTGTAGAGTGTGTTTCATGACACGATTAGTGATTTTAGGCGGATCGGGGGCGGGTAAAAGTACCCAAGCAAAACTTTTGGCGGAACATCTGAGGATTCCAGCAATTTCGACGGGTGAGATGCTGCGGAGCGAGATTGCATCGGGTTCAGACCTAGGCGAACAGGCGAAAAAATTTGTCGGATCGGGAGAGCTTGTGCCAGATGATGTTGTGGTTAATTTTATTCGATCGAACCTCAGTCATGCCGATCCCGATCTGGGCTGGGTGTTGGAAGGCTATCCCCGCACTGCATTTCAAGCCGAAGAACTAGACTTTTTGTTGGACGATTTGGATCAGCCCTTAGACTGGGCGATCTATTTGGATGTGCCAGATCGTTTGTTGAGAGATCGATCGATCGGCCGTGGGGAAATTGATGATTTGCCTGCCTCGATCGACCGTCGAATCGAATTATTTATCGATCGCACCAAAACTTTGCTGGACTATTACGACCACAAAAATCGGCTACTCACAATCGACGGCTCTCAGTCGGCTGAACTTGTTTGCGCTCAAATTCAGCAAGGTATTGGGCAATAAAAACTTCATGGAAAAAGCATACTGGCTGGCGTGGTCAAAAGTTAATGGGATTGGTTCTACTTTGCTCAAGCGGATCGAGCAGAAGTTTGGCTCTCTAGAAACTGCCTGGTCATTGCCTGCAAGTGATTTACAGACAGTAGATGGATTGGGAAACATAACGGTGGAAGGAATCATCGCATCCCGCCGCGACATCTCACCTTTAGCTCTGTTTGCCGAATATGAACAGAAAAACCGCGCTTTCTGGACACCTGCCGATCCCGAATATCCCAAACTGCTCTGGGAAATCCCTGACCCACCACCGATTTTATGCCATCGTGGTAATCTCACAATTTGGTTAGAGCGTTCTACCGTGTCGATCGTCGGGACGCGCAATCCCACGGTTTACGGTCGTCGCTGGGCAAAGAAAATCAGCATAGCCTTGGCAGAAAACGGCTTTACCGTTGTCTCAGGACTGGCGGATGGGATTGATGCTGAAGCCCATAAAGGATGTCTAGAAGCAGGTGGCAACACGATCGCTGTGGTTGGTACAGGAGTCGATCTAGTCTATCCATCAAAACACCAAGCTCTCTATCAGCAAATCCTTCAATCTGGTTTGGTATTGAGTGAATATCCTGACGGTACTGAGCCAGATCGCACGCACTTTCCCCAACGCAATCGCATCATTGCTGGGCTTTGTCGCGCCACGATTGTGATTGAAGCTCCCGATCGATCGGGAGCCTTGATTACGGCCCATCAAGCGAATGATTACGGTCGAGATGTGTTTGCCTTACCTGGATCTTTGGATGTTAAAGAATCAAGCGGCTGTCATAGTCTGATTAGTAGAGGTGCAGGCATAATTATGGGAATAGATGAATTAATTGAGTCATTGGGAACAATGCCAAGTCTGGATCGAGGCAGATTATCTGAGAAGTTATCTGAGAAATCACCAGCGAAGAATCGATCGACGAACCAGACAGTAAATCAGACACCAAGTCAGATATCAATCCCACTTGACGATTTAGCTCCAATCCAACAAAAAATTCTCAACCTACTCAGTTTTAGTGAATCGATCGGATTCGATCGAATTATCGAACAAGCAAATTTCCCTGCGGGTGAGGTGTCTGGGGCTTTGCTGCAATTAGAACTACTCGGTGCGATCTCACAATCTCCTGGAATGCGTTACCAACGTCTGATCTAGTTTAGGATGCCGTCTGTTGGAGTGATTTTTTGGGGCGACCTCCTTTTTTGCCATTGCTGCGAGCGGCAGATGCCTTGACCGAAGAAGTGACTCGACCGCCCTTACGTCCTAGTTCTGACATCCAAGATTTCGTACCAAAAATACCTGCGACTAAACTTGCAATCTCAAAGTCCACATCTAAACGCTCCCAATGGACGCTACTTCCCGACGAGTCTAGCCAGACATCACTAAGAGCTTCGGGGGGGGCTTCCTCCAGTCCCTGCACCAAATTCGGTGGGAAGCTAAAGAATGCTCCATTTTTAAGAGCAATTACGATCAAGCCAGAGGACAGGTCAAAGCTGACTGAAGCAGCTCTCGGTTCTGTCCGATCTGCTGCTTGCGATGCCGCTTTAGCCCTTACGATTTGAGCGTCTAGTTCCTCTTCACTTACTAAATTTTTCCAATTTTTAAACGTCATGTATTTCGTTCCACTTTTTCAATAAAATTTCTTGATTATTAGCTACCAGTTCCCACGCAGCCTTAATATCATTGCCTTTCATATTCGGGTTAGCTTTTACAATCGACGGTGGCTTATTTTCACTACCAATGTTTATCTTTACATCGTGTACGTTCTTATCATTCTTTCTTCCTTTAAAAACATGTACATGTGCTGGCATATGGTCGTTTGTGTAAATGTATACATATA
>JARCMB010000315.1 GCA_030248825.1 Pseudanabaenaceae cyanobacterium MP8IB2.15
CCTTTGCAGGTCATGAACGGTGGCTTCAGTTTGGCAACCCATGTCACACTAAAAGCATCCTTCGTGGCAACAGTAAATTTATCCGCGATTTTGCTCAACTTGGCAGAACCATCGATCGTAAAACCACCCTCACGATAGGGTCTGCCTTGCTCTACGACAGTAATTTTTTCGGGACAGTTAACTAGTTGGGCATCGATCGATTTAAATACCTGAAGCTCAATATTATCCGCCAGTGCTGCTAGACTTGTCGTCAAAAAACCACCTGTAAAAACACTCACTCCCAATCCCCAGACAACAACCTTAAGTCTCATGTGTGTCCCTAAATGTAATAATCAAGTACTCGATCGGACAAGTGTAATACGCAACTAGTTCCACAGTAAGTAACCCAAGTCGCTACCATCAAAGAAACCTCAATTTGGGTTAGATTATGTATAAAGATAAAGAGTTAAATGACATTACAAGAACTGCAAAAGCAAGCAATTCAACTATCAACTAGCGATCGCTGGCAGTTGGTGCAAACTCTCTTAGAGTCACTAAAACGCGAAAATCCTCCGAAATTGAACCAAGGAAACCTATCTCGACTTCGAGGGATCGCAAAAAGTTCGGTAGCAACTGGTGATTCCTTACCTAAAGAAGATTATGCGACCTTTCTCACCGAGAAGTATCAATAATGCGAGTTCTGATTGATACCAATATAGTTCTTGACTTCTTACAAGAGCGATTGCCATTTTTTGAAAATGCGGTGAGGCTATTTGAGCGAATCGATAGTGGAGAAATTGAGGGATTTATTGCAGCAACTACGATCACCAACATCTATTACATCGTCCGTAAGACAGCAGGAGCATTAGTAGCCCAAGATGCAATCACCCAAATCCTGACAGATCTATATATTTGTACAGTAGATCGAGATGTATTGGAGCAGGCTATTGCCCTGAATTTCCATGATTTTGAGGATGCAGTACAGTATGTCTGTGGAGTAGTACATAACGTAGATGCAATTGTGACTCGTGATAAATCTGGGTTTATAAGTGCAGAGATTCCAGTAATATTGCCCGAAGAGCTTGATACTATCCAATAGTTGTGAGTAAAGAAACCAATATCCAATATCCCGAAATAGAGCGATGCAGCTAAATAGGTACTTTCTAATTCTAGGAAATTTTTGGAAGCGACATCAGCATTCTCTTGCCGCGAGTTCGATCGCGTTTAGCATGTCGATCGGAGTCTTGGGACTTCGGGGGGCTGGGGGTTTTCAAGCGTTGGATTTAAAAAGCTTAGATTATCTATTTCGGCTCCGTCCTACCGAATCAGTAGACGATCGAATTGTGATTATCGAAATCAGTGAGTCCGATATCCAGCGTCAAGGCAAATGGCCCTGGTCAGATCGATTGTTTGCGGATTTAGTGGATAAAATTTCAGTGGCAAAACCTGCGTCGATCGGGATTGATAAGATTCTCGATTTACCATCAGGCGAGGGAAGGAAAGAATTAATCGCCGCAATTAAAGCCGCAGGAAATGTTGTGAATGTCACAGTCTTGGCTGAAACTGGGAAACAGGGAATTAGTTTGCCCCAAGATTTAGCTGATGTTAGCCAAGCAGGATTTGCCAATTTGCCAGCAGATTCTGGTTCGCTGATCCGACGCGCCATCCTAGCAGTTGATGAGGGATCTTTTCCGCTTTTACTAGCTGAAATGTATCTGGAGAAAAAGGCAAATATGCCAATTAAATTCGATCGAGAATTAGTCAGGTTTTCGGTTGGCGATCGAGTTATTCCTAGAATCAGATCTAATTATGGTGGCTATCGCAATATCGATTCAAGTGGTTATCAAGTTCTAATCAACTATCGTGGCAAAGAAGGTTCTTTTAAACATATCTCTGCCGTCGATCTGCTCCAAGGCAAAATTGAACCTGCGCGACTGCACGATCGAATTGTGTTAATTGGGGTCACGGCAATCAGCATCAAAGATAGCTATCCCTCGCCCTTTAGTACAGAAGATGAGGTGATGTATGGCGTAGAGTTTCATGCCAATATTGCCAGTCAAATTATCAGTGCAGGGATAGATCATCGTCCCTTTATTGATGTTTGGTCAGAAGAATGGGAAGCAGTATGGATTATTCTCTGGACAATCGCTGGTGGGGCGATCTCAGTTCTGACTCGCAATGTAATTATAAATTGGCTAATTTTGACTGGCTTAGTTCTCACCCTCGGCGGCTCTGTTACTTTTGCCTTCATGCTGGCATGGTGGTTGCCATTTTTTCCTGCGGTAATCGGTCTAGTGGGCGCAAATGTACTCGTTACTGCCTATGAATTTTCGCAGGAGCAAGCCGATCGAAAACTGTTGACGGGATTATTCTCTCGACATGTCTCGAAAGAGCTAGTGGATGTGATTTGGGCGCAACGGGAGCAGTTTATTAAAGAAGGTCGGATTGCTGGACAAGAAGTTTATGTCACAGTTCTATTTACGGATATGCGAAACTTTAGTACATTCTCGGAGAAGCAGCAACCCGCCGAAACTTTGATTTTGTTAAATGAATATTTGGGGGCGATCGCCTCAGTCGTATTGCAACACGGCGGCATGGTGGATAAGTATATTGGTGATGCGGTGATGGCGGTGTTTGGTGTGCCGATTCCTCACGATCTTGAGCAAGATCGATCGAAAGATGCTCAAAATGCGGTGATGGCAGCAGTTGAGGCGGCAAAGCAATTGATCGAGATGAATAAACATCGGATTGACCAAGGTTTACCACAGGTAGTTACTGGGATTGGGATTAATTCGGGGATGGTAATTGCTGGCAGTTTAGGCAGTGAGGAGAGATTGGAATACTCGGTTTTAGGTGATGCTGTGAATGTGGCATCACGCTTGGAAAGTCTGAACAAAGAAGCTGATGGCGGTGCTTATCACATTTTAATTAGTCAGGAAACTTCCAGAAGATTGGATGACAAGTTTGAGATCGAATTTGTCGGTGACTTTGCGCTCAAAGGCAGAGAAGCGGAGACATCGGTTTATCGAGTCTTGGATGTGAAAGATCGTACAATTAAATTATTGGATGAGATGAATTGATTCGATTTTAGGCAGAAGCTCACAATGTATAATCATTCTGGTTAATCAAGACGGTGAGGTTCTTTATGAAATCTGGTTTGAATAAGGGTCAATTAATAAAATGGAATGATGACAGAGGCTTCGGATTTATCAAACCCAGTGAGGGTAGTAAAGAAGTCTTTTTGCACATCAGTGCCGTAAAAACAACAGGTCGTCGCCCAAAAGTTGGAGATACCATCTTCTACGAATTGACAACTGGAACAGATGGGAAAATTTCTGCTTCTGGGGTTTCAATTCAAGGCGTTGTCTCTCATTCATCAACCCCACAGAAGATAAAGACTGTAACATCCAAACAAAAAAATCGGAAACGTGGATTGCTAGAAACTGCCCTTGGTATCGGTTTTTTGGCTGCCATTGTACTGTTTCAGATGCAGTTTAGTTCTAACCGTTCACCGCCGCCAATCACATCGATTACGAAGCCAGGTTGTGTTATCAAGGGTAATATCGCAGTTGACACAAGAGATAAGCTTTATCATATTCCAGGAATGGAAGACTATGATAGAACAATCATTAGTCCTGCAAAAGGGGAAAGGTTGTTCTGTTCAGAATCAGAAGCGTTAGCAGCAGGTTGGCAAAGAGCACCAAGGTAGTATCACCACAAATTCGAGGTTATTTTTATGAAGATTAAGGCAGTTATTCATCCAGCAGAAGAAGGAGGTTACTGGGCAGAAGTTCCTGCACTTCCTGGCTGCATTACAGAAGGAGAAACAATCGATGAAGTGATGGCTAACTTGAAGGATGCGATCGAAGGTTGGCTTGATGTTGCTAATAGCCGCCAGATGGCTCAGTCAAAGGAATTTACCAAGGACGGCTGCCTAAGTTATGCTGATGACCACTTTTTTATTGGAATAGATGTTACCCACAAAGTTTCTGTATAATTGAGGTGTCACCCAAAATC
>JARCMB010000316.1 GCA_030248825.1 Pseudanabaenaceae cyanobacterium MP8IB2.15
GGATAATTAGGGCTGATTGTTCTACCATGCCAGTCTTCCATAATATGAACAATTTCTCCTTCTAGATCCTTAATATCAAATGCTTGTCCCCGATGTTCGGGGTGGTGGTAAACATTAATAGACGAAATAATTCGTACTCGATCGCCAATCTTCATAATTATATAAGTGTTCAAAAATCAATCATTAACGATCAATTATCAATGTTTAGGTCGCCAATAATCAATTCTTTAGAACTTACTTGCGTGACTAAGCACTTTTAGGCAGCATAAACTTTGGCGCGTGTCCCCAAAAAGCTTCTAGACCATAAAATTCTCTCTCCGTCGGCAGCATAATGTGGACGATCACATCGCCATAGTCCTGCAAGATCCAATTAGCGTCACTTTCGCCTGCGGTACGAACAGGATAGCGATCGAATTCAGCAGCAATTTTATCTTTGATGGCATTGGCGATCGCTCTGACCTGAGCTTTCGAGAAGCCAGTCGCAATCACAAAGCAATCTGCCAACGATGACACCTCAGCCACAGACAAAATCACTATATCTTCGGCTTTTCGATCGTCTGCGGCACTGGCTGCGATCAGCGACATTTGGTAAGAATCATCTTGCTGATCTTGAATATAAACAGATGGCTCTGGGGTAGGGAGAACTTGATCTTCGGCAGAGAAAACGATCGATTCTGCTGTCATAGGTTACTTACTCTAGGAGATATGGCTGAATTGTTATGATTCTATTCTAGTTTACTAAAACGACTCGCCCCAGATCGACGGTAATTTCATATAATCAGGGTTATTGTTTGCCAATAGTCACAATAAGTAGTAACGTCGGGTTGCTTTATACGACATTGCTGCTACTATGTGTGCATTATTAGTCGTATGGTTAGGATAGGTAGTCACCGTGCAGCTTCCACCGCTTCCTGAGCTAAATCATCCCACGATTCAGTCGCTTTCCCAAAAGAGCGATCAAGACCTAGTAACTTCATTTCAGCGTTACTCTGAGTCGGGACAATATTTTGCCGCGATATTTTGCCGCTACGGTCAGGTTTTGTATACGTTGATGACAACCTCGACTCGATCTCCTGTGCAAGCTGACTATCTGTTTGCCAAGACTTGGGAGCATATTTACAATGAGCTTCGATCGCTAGACTTACGAGCGCATACGCCCAAACTTTCGCTCCAAAGCTGGCTGATCAACATTGCGGCGATGATGATCAATCGTGCCGATCTGCCCCCAGTTGAAGAAATTCAATATTCTCTAAGCACTACTCCACCCGTGTTTTGGTGTTACTTAAACCAAGCTTTGAACCAATTGCCTGGAGATTTACGCTTAGTGCTATTGTTGTCGCAAACTTTTCGTTGGAGTAACACTCGGATTGCGGCTTATTTACAAGCAGAAGGTGATAATACTTCTGCCAGCGATGTCCAAAAGCAACTAGCCAGAGCTTATCAAGCTTTCGATCTAGCTCTGCCCGAAGATATTCGAGACATCTATCTATCCCAGAGACCTAGCCCCGAAACAATTAATAGCTTGAGGTAAATCATATGCAGACATTAAGTCCTAACTTAATTAATCGAACTTCAGGGGCTTTAGAGTCCAAGTCAACTGAGGATGATTTGCCGTCAATATCGCAGTCTCCAGTGCTACAAGCTGCTTTAGTTGGGTTAGATGTGGCTCTAGATGATGAATTAGAACGCTATCGTCATTGGCAAGGTAATGGGCAGACTTTTTCTTATCTCAACCCTTTTAAGCCATTTAGTCAATCGATCGCTCAAGTAGTCGATCGATCCGCTCATCAATCGGTTAATTATGCAGGCACATCCCCAGAATTGCCTACAATGCCTGTAATGCCAGCTAAGCTCATGCCACTTCCAACTGGTCGTCAAACTGAACGGCAACTTGAGCGACAAACTCCAAAAACAAGTGAAAATTCTAGCTTTCTAGCAACTCTATCCAATTCTGGGCAAGATTCTGCGGCTGGGTCTGAGCCAATCAATAGTGCTACCAGAGCTGGATTTGCCTCTGTAAATCAAGCCATGAATCAAGTCGTGAATGAAGACGATCTGATGCGGGATATGGCAGAAAACTACGGTGAACAGGAAGTATCTGCCACTACTTCTGGATCGGCTGGGTTTAATCTTGTTAGTCCTTTTGGGATTGCGTCATTACTATTGCTTCTGTTGGCAAGTGCGGTAGTTGGTTACCTAGTTGTCGATCCATCAGGTCTAACTAAGTTGCTTCAGAAACAAGATCAGCAGACAATGCCGAAGAAATCTTCTTATCTGCCATCGGACTCATCGGGTGAGATCGACCTCACGAACAATCAAAATATGGTGGGGAACCAAGATAACCTCCTCGTCGATCCGAAAAATCTCAGCCTACCATTTGTGCCTTTACCAGGTGATGCCTCTCGCCCTGGACAGACCGCAGATCGCTTTACAGGTAAAGAACTTCCCATCAAGGTTAAAAATACTAATCCCACTAATGATTCCACTAAAGTCGTAAAAGCCTTACGCCCAAACCGAAACATCGATCTTTCGACTCCTCCGCTTGCTTCAGCCCCATTACGCGAAGTGCCGTCATCTTCCTATCAATCTTTGCCTTCTTTCTCTGCTCCCCCTGCTTATGACCCACCAGCTCAACCGCGTTATACACCAAGCTCCACTCCTTCCTACAAGCCAAGTCGTTCAACTGCTCGCGCCTTGCCGCAAAGAAGATTGCCAAATCGGAATATTCCCTCTGGTTTAATTTTGCCACCATTAACGGCATCACAATCTAGGAAATATGAAGTTCCTATAGCGATCGCTCCACCAGTTTCTTCTCGATCGGCAATTACGAGAATCCCGAATGTGCCTGCTTCTGGGCAATCGGTGCGATCGATCCAATCTCAGCCGATCTCCCAGCCAAATATACCCGTGCAATATGGTGCGCCGATTTCTGCCCCTGCACCTACGGCTAGTAAGACATCTGGAGACTCAGGTGGCTATCGTTTAGTCGTGCGGAACAACTACCTGAATCAAGCGCAGCAGATCGAAAAGGAAGCCTTCATTCGCAACGATAACAATGTCCAA
>JARCMB010000040.1 GCA_030248825.1 Pseudanabaenaceae cyanobacterium MP8IB2.15
CAGAGTAAATCTGTTAAGGCTGGTGCTATGAAGCAGAAACCTAAGTCGTGAGTCTTAGGAATCCCCATCCTCGCGTAAGCAGGTTGGGGAGGATGTCAATCTGTGCTGCTTTAACCTTCAGGCGAGGAGAACCAACCAGTGACCTATTCCAACCCAGAACTACCTGAGCTACCTCAAACAGACCTCCATCCCGTTGGCACAATTAATATCGATCAGGTCAACCAAAAGTTGCTAACTCTGGAACGACAATTTCAGAAATGGTCGGGAAAAGTTGACAGTGCGATCTTACAGGTTGAAAAAGATGTGCGGCTCATGTCTCAACTCGCTCTACAAACGGAGCGTAAAGCCTATGAAGTTGGGCAAATGCGGTCGGAAATTGACCAGATTTGCGACACTGTATCCAATGCCATGTCTCACTTGGGTGGAGTTGAAGGGCTTGAGCAGCTACAGCAGGAACATCAAGATCTGATTTCGACCCTAGAGACATTCCAAATTAGCCACCGCCAGTTGCAAGAGTTGCAAGACGAAGCATTACGCACAGAAACACGGATTGATGACAAGCTCTCGCAAGCCCAGCGACATATTGAAGAAGTTAACCAAATTGTGGCGGTGGCTAAAGCCGAATTGGTAAGGCAGGCAATGACTCTGACCGATCGAGTCAAGTTGGGAAATGCCTCAAGTCCTGAGCTGTTAATCCCAAACCAGACTGGTGTTTCTGACGATCGAGAGTCGATCGATCAGGTTCAAGCTGAGATCGCGAATATTCGGCAAGAAATCCGCGAACGACATTCTGTGCTCAACCAGATGCACAACGAGGTGGGCGAAGCGATCGATCACCTGCGACAAATGATTGCCGATCAAACGGCTCATCGCATATCAGCTACTCCCCAGTCATTAATTCACGATGAGACAGAAATTGCGCCTGATGAGACAGAAATTGAGGTCGGTCCTGGGTTAGAAGCTATTCGATCGAGATCTCAAGGGTTGTCAATTCCACCGCCTGGTCCTGCTAGTTCTGCTTCTGGCAATACAGCAGCTTCGGCAACTACTAGAGTTGCCGATCTTGGCATCGTCGAACAAATCCGAGCGGAAATGTATGGGTTAGTCCAGCAATTTAAAACAGACAAAGAAAATCTGCAACGAGAACAAAAGCAGAAATTAAAGTTACTAGAGCAAAAACTTTACTCGACTCGTCTGATTTTAGGCGGGGGGATTGTGCTTGCCTTGATTTTGGCTATAGTTTCGATCGGGTTGAAGTTTGTTAGCTTGTAGATCTAGCGACAACCTAGTGAGTCTCTTGTCGGCTTTCGATCGGTAAAAGCCCCAGACGAAATCCTACACAAGTAATCTTTGGCTTGATCTGACAAGTTTTGGACGTTGGTAAAACTGGCATCTTCGACCGCAGGGATGTGCCCGACTCTGGCATCACTAAAATCGGCATAGTTGAGATTAGCCCCTTCTAACTTGGTGTCCACTAGATTCGCCGCACTGAGATCGGCAGAACTCAAATTTGCCCTAGAAAGATTAGTCTGAGATAGGTCGGCAGAGTTAAGGTCGGCTAGCAATAATTTGGCGGATTCAAGTGTGGCAGCAGTTAAATTGGCGGCTGTGAGGTTAGTTTCTTGGAGATTTGCTTGTAACAAGTTGGCATCTTGTAAATTTGCCATTACCAGATCAGCCGATCTCAGGTCAGCTCTACTAAGATCGGCATTAGTAAGATTGGCTTTCATCAATTGTGCGTTCTGTAAAAGAGCATAAGACAATTTGGCGTTACTCAAATTCGCTCGTAGCAAACTCGCGTCGATCAACTTGGCTTCCCGTAATCTCGCATTTTTTAAGTTGGCATCATTGAGGTTAGCGTCGGTAAGATCTACGCCGATCAGATTGGCATCAGTGAGGACTGCCCCACTCAGATCGGCATGATTTAAGTTGGCACTGACCAAACTAGTTCCAATTAGTAATGAATTACTCAAGTTAATACCTTTGAGCATAGCTCCGCTCAAAACTACCCCCGATAAATTCACGTTACTGAAGTCTCGCTTGCCATCCTTGTAGGCTTTCAGTAATTGCTCTCTGGTCATCTGTACTGGCTGTAAGGGGTTAGCAGCTAATACTTCCGTTAGATCTGGCAGCTTAACCAGAACTGGTTGGAAAGTTTCCCGATCTTGCACGAGCGCGAATATGCCTAACCCCAGAACTACGATCGCAAATAGAGAACCGATCGACCACTTAGACATCTGGAGTTGAGATGTTTTTGGTAGATCGATCGACTGAGATAACCAAGTTGCCAACCTCACGGGGATCATCTGCCCTCGATCGACTGCGGAGAGAATGCCACTAGAAATTTCACTACTACATCGCCGAACCAGTTGGGCATAGAGAATTTGGGTTTCGGGATCGTTGATTTGAGCGATCGACTGAAAAACTGGTGAGGCTTCAGGTTGCTTAAAGTCATCCTGCCTAAAGATCAGGTTTTTGTTATCTTCGTGGAAAGAATCCCATAGGGCGGGTTGCTGCGCCAAAGCGTTTAAAGACAGCGAGATCACATCAAATGAGAAATCATCGACGGCTTCATTAAAATCAGATAGCGATCGCTCTGGCAGTTGATAGTTAGGATGTCCGATCTCAACTGGGGGCTTACCTTTGAGCGCAGGTACATACATGCCGTCATAATCCACCAGTTTGAGATGCCCTTGAGCCGTTACCATGATATTGCCGTGCTGCAAGTCACCGTGAGCGATCCCGACTTCGCGCAAATCCTGTTTCAGTTGTCTGAGCTGATGATTTAATACCATCAATGCTTCAGGATCGTTGACATGCTCGCCGATGTAGCGGTCTAGTTCTACGCCTTCCACCCATGCCATCTTGAGCGCGGGAAACCATTCGCCCTTGACCAGAATGCCCTGCTCGATAAACTCGAAGTCAACCAGATAGGGCAACTGATGCTGCATGAGATGATCGCTGATCGCGGCGTACCGCTTTTGGACATCGACTTGCGGTACACGGGTAAAGCAGCGCACCGCCCAGTTACTTTCTTGGTCAAACAGCTTGTAAACCGTAGCAAAATTACCCGACCACAATGTGACTCGTCCCCGCAGATTTTTCATCACCTGTGATTGCTGCAACATTCGATCGCGAAAACAGACCTGTGGATTTTGAATCGCCGCAGTAAAGTCGATATTTAGGGGCCAGTTAACCGAGGATTCAGTCATGAGCTTGGGCGACGATTTCGATGTGCAGTAATGTGGTGTCATCGTTGACGATCTCGTGTCGATCTCGGAGGAGTTCGACCCACGCTGAGAATGCTGAGTGCGACAGGATCTGATCTAATTGTACCCAAGGATTCTGGCGATCCTCCAAACTAGCTAGAATCCAGCCAGCCAGAGCATCGGTGACAATATAGAATCGATCTCCTAGTTGCGCCATGTCAGTGAGATCACGCGCTACGGCAGGTAATTCGGTCTGGCGTAAAGTGCCGATCAGATAAGGTCTATAACCCAATTCGCTGCTCTTGGTGAGGGGAAAGCTATATTTTAAGTTGCCATCTCTGACCACAAATAGGCAGGAATCGCCGACCGCAAAAGCTTGCCACTGGAGATCCTGCTGGATGATCAGACCGATCAGTGTGGCGAAAGTTCCTTGCTCTGCCTTGCGTTTGGCAAACCAGACGAGATTTTGCGATGCTAGCCAGTTTGCCCAGTTGCGTTGTAATGGCAGGAGCCAGTCGTTGAGATTGCTAGGATTAACAATGCTGTGGGTGGAGATCGATCGATCGACAAAATCCTGCACTAGCTCCTTTGCCCACTCTCGCGAAAATGATGACTCAGTTGCCCCATCAGATACTGAGAAATAGTCCGCAAAGTCGTCACTCGCACAAGCATAGGCATCTTCACATTCTGCGGCGGTATTACCTGCTTTGGCGATCGAGTAGCTACTGACAATTTTGACGCGACAGGAACTGTGATCCGAGCAACGATCTGAAGGAATATCTGGGGATAGAATTTCTTTAGCAATGATCAGATTAATTTCTGAGATGTCATCTAGCGTTCGATCTTGAGTTCGATCTGGCGGACTAATGTATCGATCGATGAGATCCTCACTACGGATTGGCAAGCTCTCAGAAGGAGATTCTTTCTGCTTTGGCGTGAAGCTTTTGTAAACGTAGGCAAATAGCTGTTTGAACATTGCGTCTCCTGCAAGCCGTCTCAATGCCTATGACATTTGCATTTTGATGACTATAGTTTAGAGCCTGACTCAATGTCTACAGATCGCTTTTTCAGAGATTTTTAGCGGAGATTATCGGTGCGAGTGCCAATATCTAAAAATTGGATCAGTTTGACTGGATCGGCGTTAAACATAAAAGCTCTCGATTCGGGCGTGACTTTATAGCCTTCCTTTTCCGCCGCTTTTTGGGCAGCGCGGGGTAAAGGACTAGAAATTTCATACATCAATCGAGCGTAGGGGTCGGCGATCACTTCGGGCGAACTAGGGAAAGAAATTGGTGGCACATATTCGGCTGATAGGTGAATGTTGTAGAGCAGTACAGAGCCATCATTTGTTTGTAACTGTTTGAGGCTAGCGGCATCATCGGTGGGGTCGCCATCGGTGGACTCACCATCGGTAATGTTGATCACGGTGGGTGGGTAGCTGTTGGGGTGCTGGTTGACCCATTCTTGCAGCAAGGTATGTGCCATATCAAACACGCTGCACATCGCTGTACCACCATTGGCGGTTGACTTAAACCAAATTGGGAAGTCGTTATAAACTTCAACTAATCCACCCATGCCATCGGGGACTTTTTGGACACGCTTTTCGAGTTCGGATGGATTTTCGTAGATTGTGCTGATTGGCGCGATCGTATGTCCTGCTAATGTGCCATTGAAGGCGGGGCCAACTTCACTGCTGTAGCCAATTACGCCGACATCAAAGTAGTTGTAGATTTCATTGCCTTTGACACAACGCTGTCCTAAAGAATCAAGCAAACGATTAACTGAATCTGTCACAGCTTGAGCTTTTTGGATGCCTTCGCCATCCTTTACCCCAAAAGCATCAGCCATCGATCCTGACTGGTCGATCAGAAATAAGAAACAACTGGGATTGCGTCGGCTGATTTCTGCTGAGTAGGGCATAAAAAAATATCACAATTTGGTAACTAATACTATGTCTACCACAGTGAATCGACGTTTTGTAACGTATCTTTGGCTGATGATTTGAGTTGTTATGCCGATTCTAATTCTGGGTCGATCAAGTCAATCCGTAGACGTTTACCGATTACTTTTGCCGCCTTGTCCATTGTTTTAAGAGTTACAGAAGTATTTTTAGGGTCAAGCAATCTTTCCAAGGCAGCACGACTGGTATTCATTGCTTTTGCCATTTCTGTTTTGCTTAATTCTTTCTCTTTCATCACTTGCTCAACTTGCCATGCCAGCACTCTCTTGATCGCGATCGCGGTGATTTCAGATAAAATCCCGTCTTCTTCAAACAAATCGTCAAGCGAAGATCCGACATGATGCTGGTTAATCATTTTTTCTTTCCAACTTACGTTTACGTTCCAAAGCTAAATCTAAATCTTGCTTAAGTATTTTTTGTGACTTCTTGATAAAACCGTGCAACCAGATCATTTCATCACCAATTACGCAGAATATAATCCTGGCGATCCGACTATCAAGATTAGTGCGAACTTCGTAAAGTCCATTGTTTAGGGGGCGACATGTGGGTAATCCGACGGGAAAACCAAACTCAATCATTTTGATGTCTTCCCCGATTTTGCGCCTATCCTCCTTACTAAGCGACTTTAGCCATTCTCTTACGGGTTCATTCCCAGATTCAGTTCTATAAGCTTTAGCATTTAGCTTTTTAAGATCTTTACTGTTGGACACTTTTTATGTACAGGTTGGAGACGAACTTAAGTCAAATCCGCTAAAATAAACGTATCAAAAATGATACGTTTTGTCAAGGCTGATATTATTCTGGGAGGCAAAATATTATGAACAACTTGCTATGTGCTGATGCCGTTAAATTGGCTAGTGGCTACCCACACGTCGAGATTTTCGGAGGCGATCGAATCCGCAATGCGTTGAGCTTGAGCTAGATCGGCAGCGATCGCAAACACCGCCGAACCAGAGCCAGACATCAACACGCCTAAAGTCTCCTCCGCTTGCAAAGATGCCTTGAGCGTAGCGATTTCAGGATGAGCGGGTAAGACAACTCGTTCTAGATCGTTGTAGAGCAAGCGACCAATCCGAATTGGGCTAGAGTCGTTGTGAGGGTCGTGACTAGTGGCGATTGCCGCGAGCATTTGGCTAGATTGACTGCGATCGCGCACAGGACTAGTTGCTAACAGATTATTCGATCGAAAAGTTTGGTATGCCCAGACTGTAGAAACCGAAAGATGGCGCGGCTTGCAGATCGCAAAAGCTAATCCATCTAGCCGTGGTAACGGCGAGATCACTTCACCCCTGCCTGTCGCGAGGGCAGTGCCGCCACTGATGCAAAAAGGGACATCAGAACCAAGCTGCGCCCCTAATTCCCACAACTCTGGCTGAGTTAGTCCTAAATCCCACAATCGATCTAAACCGACCAACACGGCGGCAGCATTTGATGATCCCCCTGCCATACCTGCACCGATCGGGATGTGCTTGTCGATCGAAATTTCTACCCCACCAAATTCGGGATATTTCTGCTGCATTAGTTCGGCGGCGCGATAAGCCAGATTCGTTCGATCGTTTGGGACTTGGGGATGATCGCAATGGACGCGAATCGCATCAGTCCCGATTGAGTGGATTTCAATTCGATCGAATAGATCGACACTCTGCATCACCATCACCAGTTCGTGATAACCATCGGCACGATTAGCCGTAATTTCCAGATAGAGGTTAATCTTGGCGTTGGCTCTAAGTGATAAACGAGATAAACGACCAGTCATGAGAAAGTGCGCTTGTAGATAGTTTGCAAGTTGTTTTGTTCTTCTGAGATCCCTGTGCGTCTTAGCGATCGAAGCCGATTTTCTACCATCAGTCTGGCATCGGCGCGGCTAATTGGCTCAAACTGTACACCAGTCGAACTGGTAATAATCAAGAAAAATAGTCGCTGGGCATAAAGTGTGGTGAATAGACTGCGACTTTCGTCAACAAGGCAAACACGCGATAGCAGACCAAAGTTAGGGTGATTAAGGTAGGTTTCTGTCATCTGGCGTGCTTACAAATAGATTCCAATTCGGCTAAAACTCAAAAACTAATCCAAACCTCAATATTTTGCACCTAATTTTCGATCGTTCTTCAAGAAATCCAAAAATTTCTGTATAACTAGTTACGTAGAATTTTAATTTAACTTAAGTAAATACTGTAGAGGAAAGGGCGCAACTCTACAAGAAATCGCAAGATGTTTGGGATAATTGAGTAAAACAAAACAAATGTTGCGAAAGTTATACTGGTTTGCTTGGGCTTAAATATTAGAGACAAATGATTATGGGGCAACTAATTCGCCAACTTATCTGCTTATGTCTATCGATTTCGATCGCTAGTGGTCTGTTTTATCCTGACTTGGCGATCGCTTCAACTAGTACTCGTGCTGTTCAACCGCAAAATGGGGCGGCGACGCTGAATGGCAATATCCAAGGTAGTGCTTGGAATGAAGCGGCGATCGAGTCGAAAATTGCATTTTGTAATGCCGCATTTGCCGCATTTCGAGGCTCACCATCCCAGAGTTACATCATTAGCTCTAACGTCCAAAGTCTCACGCCGTCAGGGCTATGCGATCGAATCGATCAATACTTTAGCATCGAAGAAAACCTCGACACCCGCATTAGTTCTGCCGCCGCGATCTCGCCGTTGTTATTTGCGGACACGCCACTCGGCACCAAGTACAAGCAATAATTCAGTAATTAATCTAACTCCTCAACTCTGAACCTAATCTATGTGGCCATTCAACCGTAAATTTAAAAAAAGTATTGCCCGAATTGAGATTACTGGGGCGATCGCTTCGGCGGCGCGAGTGCGGGTTCTCGAAGCTCTAGAATTTGTCGAGCAAAATCGCTTTCCAGCCCTAGTACTGCGGATCGATAGTCCTGGTGGCACAGTCGGAGATTCTCAAGAAATCTATAGTGCGCTCAAACGGATCAAAGAAAAGGTCAAAGTTGTCGCCAGCTTTGGGAATATTTCGGCTTCGGGTGGAGTTTATATCGGCGTAGGGGCAGAACACATCATCGCCAACCCAGGCACAATTACGGGGAGCATCGGCGTGATCTTGCGTGGCAATAATCTTGAGGTGCTGCTGGAAAAAATTGGGGTTTCGTTTAAAACGATCAAGTCAGGCCCATATAAAGATATTCTGGCTTTCGATCGACAACTGACCGAACCTGAAAAAGAAATTCTTCAATCTCTGATCGACACCAGTTACAACCAATTTGTCCAAACTGTAGCAGAAGGTCGCAAACTCAGCCCCGCCACAGTTCGATCGTTTGCCGATGGACGAGTTTTTACGGGCGAACAAGCGGTGGATCTGGGACTGGTCGATCGAATCGGCACAGAAGATGATGCTCGACGGTGGGCCTCTGAGCTAGTGGGACTCAATCCTGAAACCACCAAGTTTTTTACGATCAAACAACCCAAAACTCTGCTCAGCCGCTTTTCGCCTGGTGGTGCTAAGCTTGTCAGCAATCTGGAATTTGCCATGGAAACCAATGGGATGCCCTTATGGATGTGGCGATAGAACGCCCATAACAACCTTCCAAATTAAGATCGATAGTAAGGCAATATTCTTACAAGGATTGAGTTTGGGATTAATTCTGCTAACTGCTTGTACTCGTGAAGTTATTCCATTTGGGAAAGAAATCCCTAATCCAAGTCAGTTAGACACTGTATTGGGGCGCGGTAAGCTGATTTGTGGCGTTAGTGGGGAAGTTCCTGGATTTACCTCTGTTGATAGCAATGGCAAATATTCAGGTTTAGAGGTAGATCTTTGTCGGGCGATCTCATCGGCTCTATTTGACAATCCAGAAAAAGTCGAATACCGCAACTTGGGTGGGAAGGAACGCTTCAAAGCCTTACAGACAGGTGAAGTCGATCTGTTGGCTTGCAATGCCACTTGGACGCTCGTGCGCGATACCGAAATGGGATTAGAGTTTGGACCTATCACTTTCTATGATAGTCAGGGCATTATGGTGCGAAAGGATAGCAAGATCGAATCGATCGAAGGTATGAGGAATGCCACGATCTGCGTCCAGAATGGCACAACTTCTCAGCTTAACCTTGCAGAGCAGATGCGGAAGCAGAATATTGACTACAAGCCATTACTATTTAAAGATTTTGACTCTACCCATCTTGCCTATGAGGCTGGTCGTTGTGTTGGCGTATCGGGCGATCGATCGGCCTTGGCAGCCCGCCGCACTATTCTTCCTAATCCCGCCGATCATGAGTTGTTAGATGTAAATTTGTCCAAAGAGCCCTTGGCAGCAGCAGTAAAAGATGATGATGCCAGATGGTTTGACGCGGTGAAGTGGATGATGTTTGCCACAATTGAAGCCGAAGATCTGGGCATTACCTCTAAAAACTTATCTCAACAAGCTAGCTCTAATAATTCAGAAGTCAAACGGTTTCTGGGAATAGAAGGCGATCTGGGTAAAAATATGGGTTTACCTAATGATTTTGCGGCGCGCATTGTCAAGCATGTCGGTAATTATGCCGAAATCTACGATCGAAACCTTGGACCCAACACAACTCTCAACTTACCACGCGGGCTTAATCGTTTGTGGCGTAATGGCGGGTTACTTTACTCGCCACCTTTCCGATAATGGTTCGATCGATTTGCGATATCTGGTAAAGATCGACCAAAACAATCTAAATGTAGCGTAGATAACTTGAGTCGATCGGTTTTTTGCGCTAATGTGCTGATTAGCGAGGAATATGATGCTGAAAGGTCTACATTAGAAATCTTAGGCGTCATTGGGGGACGGCAAATTAACAACTCACAGTAACAATGGCAACAAACATTAAGGCAATATTCTCGGTGGGATTAGGAC
>JARCMB010000041.1 GCA_030248825.1 Pseudanabaenaceae cyanobacterium MP8IB2.15
AACGTATTTGATCCTGTGGTTGAGTTTCTAGTTGAGAAACTGGAGCAACCTTAGTCAAGGCATCAGCAATTTTTACGGGCTGACTAATTACTTGGCTGGCTGTTTGATTAGCTGGCTCTGTAGTTGCAGATTCTCCAGTTAGGGTGGAAGCATTAGCGGGGACTACGCTGCTGATTGCAGCAAGCCCTGCTCCTAGAGCACTCCAGAAAAGTTTTGATGACATGAATATAATCCTCACACACTTATATGTTTCTTTAACTAAGGTACAGAATTAATTCGTACTAATTCTGTGACCTGCGATACATAATACCTGAGTTTTTTTATTAGCGCAGATAACAGCATTACAGACAGTCAACATAGTATATATTCACTTTGGCAAGTGTAAACCACTTAAAATCATTTATTCTTTGGCTGTTTTTTAGATAACTAATCGGTGGAGTCTTAATACCCTTCTGAACTGAGGGGAATTCAAATATAATACCGTGACTGGAAAAGTCATCGATCGAACATATTTTGGTCTGACTCATAAATGTTGACAAGAGGTAAATGAAAAGAATCGATCTAGTTTTTAGGAGTGTGGGGGAAAGAACGGCTCAATTCGCTCTAGAGCAAGCAATCAAAAACATCCAGCCGCAGCATGTGCATCTAATCGAAAATGTTAAGCCATTCTCGCTTGCAGTTACGCAGATGCTAACGATTGCATATGACTGTGATTTTGTCGTATTTATGGATGCTGATTGTTTGATTATGGAAGATATGCAGCCATTCCTGCAAAGTAATCATTATCCATATGTTGACTGCTATGTGCTTGACAAATTTCGCAATCATATCCATTGTGGGGTTCACATTACAAGAGTTGATGTTGTCCAAGCGATGAAGGATGTCCAAATCCCTGTTGATGATTTGAAATACATCCTCAGACCCGAATCCCGCTTGCGAGAATTAGCTTTAGCCAAGCTTAATTTGGGGAAGACCTTCAAGAAATTTGCGATCTATCATGATTTTTTTCAGTTTTACTACGATATCTTTGCTAAGTATGCGTTAAGAGAGCTAAGAAGTCGGGAGGATTATAGCCGCACAAAATTGAATATAAATCAACGAGATTGGATAAGACAAAAAGATGATCTCGATTTTGTGATTGCTAATTCTGCTTTTGAATATACTAGGCGAATGATTAGCCCTGATGCGCCTAATCACAAGATTGCCAAATTTATCGTGAGTTTGCCTGAGATTGCGAGTCAGCAGCTAAGTCAGCTAAGCATATTAGAGAAGCCGCCGTTTGCCCCGCAAGAAGCTCTAGACTTAATTACGAAATTTAACTTTAAAGGAAAGGATTGGAATCAGAAGATGAAAGTTTTTGGGATTGGTCTAAGTCGCACTGGGACTAAAAGTTTAACAATGGCTCTAAATAACATTGGCACTAATGTGATTCATTATCCAAACGATCAAAAGACATTGAAAGAACTGATCGCTGGCAACTATAATTTTTCTTGTCTTCAGAATTTTGATGGCATTACGGATATCACGATCGCGCCTTTTTATGCTCAACTAGACAAACTTTTCCCTGACAGTAAATTTATTTTGACTCTGCGCGATCGAAAAGCATGGTTGAAATCGCTCGAAGATAGCTGGAGAAATAAGCCGCTAATTGATGACTCTTCAAATCATTTGATCCAACTCAGAATAGTTTTGCGGATGGCGGTATATGGCACTTGTGTGTTTAATGAAGAGCGGTTGTCTTATGTCTACGATCTCCACTATAAGAATGTTCTAGACTATTTCAAAGATCGTCCTGAATCTTTGTTAGTGATTAACATTTGTGATGGTGAGGGATGGGAAAAGCTCTGCCCATTTCTTGGATATCCCATTACAGATGAGCCTTTTCCTTCGATCAATCAAAAGAAAAAGCTGAATGGGAATAGCAACTAGAAAAGTTCCCTCTCCTAGCAGGAAAGAGAACTCTTCTAGAGCCAGAAATCTAAAGTTAGGATTCGCTTACTTCTTCACTTGCTACTTCGATCGAACCTTGATCCGATCCTAGTGTCAGTTCTTCTGGTTCCATCGATGGTGGAACTAAAGTAATGCCTGCGATCGCATCATCAGCATCTAACCTTTGTAAGCGTACACCTCTGGCAGTTCGAGATTGGCAGGCGATCGCACCAGTGCTCTGACGCATCACAATGCCGCGATTAGTGATGATCATCAACTGATCCTCGGCGGTAACTAAACGCAGGGCGGCTAGCTGATCTTGTCCCGACTTGAATTTAGTGACGCGACAACCTTTACCAGCCCGACGCTGAATCCGAAACTGGCTGACTGGGACACGCTTACCATTACCTTTTTGGGTGACGACGAGTACCCAAGGACCTTGCGGTTTATCGTCACTGGCATCTGGGTTTAGCTCTGGGTTTAACTCTGAATTAGGTTCTAAACTTAGATCTGGATCGCAACTTTCTTCATCCAACTCGATTTCTAGAACATCGTCTTCGATTTCTTCAGACTCAATTTCGGCTAAACCAGCAGGTAAGATATCCATGCTGACAATCTGATCGTCAAGCGAGAGTTTAATCGATCGAACCCCGCGTGTGTCTCTTCCCATTGGTCGTAGTTGCTCGTTATCAGTGCGGAAGCGGATCGCCATCCCCTGTTTCGACCCCACAATGATGCTGTTGTCAACCTTTGCCAGCCTTACCCAGCGCAATAGATCTTCTTCTTCTAGGGAGATTGCGATCAATCCATTCGATCGAATATTAGCAAACGCCGAAAGTCTGGTCTTTTTAATGTAGCCACCTTGGGTCAGCATCACGAGATACTCATCTTCGGTAAATTCACTC
>JARCMB010000317.1 GCA_030248825.1 Pseudanabaenaceae cyanobacterium MP8IB2.15
CCATAGTCAAAACTCTCGCCTGTAATTGACATATTATCGGTGTTCAAGACGGCATGGCAAAATCCGACGGACATCCAATGTGCTACCAATTGTGCCACTCGCTGCACTAGTTCGGCGTAAAACAAAGCATCTCGATCTGATTTATCAACTAGATGGGGATAATAAACTTCGATCGTGTGATCGAGTAGGTTACGCACTAGATCGGCTCTTCTAAACCAGTGCAACCGCTCAAAAGTACCGAATCGAATATGGGAGCGACTAAATCTCACCATCACCGATGAGCGGGTGGGCGAAGGTTCATCACCACGATACAACTGTTCACCAGTCTCGATCAAACTCAAACAGCGTGAAGTTCTCACTCCCATCCGATCTAAAGCCTCTGCCGCCAACACCTCGCGTATACCGCCTTTAAGGGTAAGCCTACCATCCGCCGATCGAGAATAAGGGGTTCGACCCGAACCTTTAGTGCCGAAATCATACAATTCTCGATCGATGCCACGCACTTGCCCTGCCAGAAAACCTCTGCCATCACCGAGTTGGGGATTATATTCGCCAAACTGATAGCCATGATATTTCAATGCTAAAAGTGGGTGTGTGCCCTCAAACTTCCCAAATGCGGCGATGAAGTCCCGATCTGTGACTGTGGCTGGATCGAGTCCAATCTGTGGCAAAATACGATCGTTGCGCCATCGCAAAATATGATGGGGAAATTCGGCAGCAGCGACAATATCATAATAGTCATCGCCAAGTGACTCCATCGCTGGCTCGTAGGCAAGTTGGAAGAAAGGATTGGTCGAGGAAGTCTGGTTTGCAGTCTGGTTCATGGCATAGCTCTGTTTGATAATTCCATTAAAACATAATTAACACCCAACCAAAACACAACCATATGGCACCATGCTTGCTCTATCAGTTAAATGGTCTCGTTCCCTATCTCACCGCTTGGGAATGGCAAAAAGAATTGGTGCAAGCCCGTAAGCAAAATCCCGACCTACCTGATGTCTTGATTTTATTAGAACATCCGCCTGTGTATACTTTAGGGCAGGGTTCGAGTTTAGCATTTCTCAAATTCGATCCTAATCACACAACTCTAGAGTGTCATCGGGTAGAGCGAGGCGGAGAAGTGACCTATCACGCGCCTGGTCAAATTGTGGGATATCCCATTCTCAATCTGAATCGCCACACAAAAGATTTGCATTGGTATTTACGTCAATTGGAAGAGGCTCTAATTAGAGTATTAGCGAGATACGATCTTGCTGCCACCAGAGTCGATGGCTTAACGGGCGTATGGGTGAAGGGCGAGAAGATCGCTCAAGTTGGGATTAAAGTCAGTCGCTGGATTACGATGCACGGGTTTGGATTGAATGTCGATCTGGATTTGACAGGATTCGATCGAATTGTCCCCTGTGGCATTAGCGATCGATCTGTATGTAGCATGGCGCAATTCATTCCCACGATCGATCTAGTGGCAGTTAGAGAGTCGATCGCGCAGTCTTTTGCTGAAGTATTCGACTTGGATTACATTTTGTCTGGCTCCTCGATCTCTAGCCTCAATTGAAAGTTGCCCACAATTCAGCAGGAAATTGCAAATTAAGGAATTGGTGATTTGTTCAGACATCTTTGCCAATACTCATTTCGATCGAGATTTTGCCTACCCCCTTCTCTAATTCCTACAGGTAAATGTCCAGTTGGAGGGGCTTGAAAATTTGGTGAGTATCCTTTTCTATACTCCCAGCGCGTTGCGATCTTGTTGTATTGAGAAGCTACTAGCCATGAACCGCTACGCGATCTCCATCCCACTTCTTTCGCCATTTCCCCCCAATCTTTGCCCCTTGATTCATAAATTTTCTGTTGGGCTGTAAATCCGAGCGTATGATTGCTCTCATCTCCCCAAAGTCTGTCGATCAATAAAAAATCAGCACAGGAAAATTCTTGAAGTTCATCGATGTGAAATGTGCCATCTATTTGAGACTTTTTTCCTGCAATCGTCAGCATTAGCTCGTAAGTTTCAGCATCAGCCGCTTTCCAGTCTTTGCGCTTGAGTAGATTTCTGAGTCGATCGTAGTTAATGTTATTTCGATCTCTGATCGGTGAAGGCATTTCAGCCACGCTCACGGTTAAGCTAGGATCTGCACTAGGAGGAGTTTTTGGCAGATTGCCGATCGAGATTGCTCCCACGATCACTGCGCCAATCCCACCTAGAATCCACCAAGATTTTGGCGATATTTCGATCTCAGGTGATGGCATCGATCGAGTTGCAGGATCGGGCGATGCGGCTGGGAGGAGGCGAAAGCTGGATTTTTGCGGCGACAATTTTTCTAGATCGCTCAAAACCCGATCGACTGACTGGTAACGGATCGCTGGCTCATAACTGACCATCCGATCGATGATCTCGCCAAACTCTTGACTCACGCTCGTATGTAGCCGCCATTTCACCTCACCCAATTCGTCCTTACCAAATTCGCTAGGATGCATCCCTGTCAGAGCTTGGAGTGCCATCATTCCCAGTGCATAGATATCGCTATTCGGGCAAGAGTTGCCCTGTTCCTGTTCGATCGACATATAGCCTGGTGTACCAATCGGCATTGTGATGTGGCTGCGACGGATATTCGATCGTAAAACCTCTGTGTGAATTTGCTTTACCGTGCCAAAATCGATCAGCACTAACTTGCCATCATGATGGCGGCGTAATAGATTATTTGGCTTGATATCGCGGTGGATCACATCACAGTCATGTACGAACTTTAGGATCGCTAAAACATCCTGAATCAACGCGATTGTCCTAGCTTCAGAAAGTTGACCATTGGGTAATAATTCTTTGGTGAGTGGATGCCCTTCAATAAATTCTTGGATCAAGAAAAACTCATTATTTTCTTCAAAATAAGCAAATAACTGGGGGATTTGATCGTGCTTACCCAGTTTTTGCAAGGTTTCTGCTTCAATCTTAAATAGCTCTAAAGCCTTTCTGAGAAAATCTGGTTCACTGATCGCAGGATTAAAATGCTTGACCACGCAACGAGGATTTCCAGGCAGTCGGGTATCTTCAGCCAAATAAGTTTGGGCAAACCCTCCTGCCGCTAAGTCCTCAATTACTTTGTAACGTCCGTCTAGTAGTTGTCCTAGCATTATGTCGATGTTGAGGTTTAGAAATCTTCTGGCTTTTTGATGTATTTGACATCTATGACATCATTTCGATCGTCATCTTCATCATCATATTCCTCGTCATTTTTTTGATAGCTGGTGCGAGGTGGATATTCGTAAGTGTCGCGGTCTAGATCGCGAGCTGAATCTTGAATACCAGTGTAACTTTGTTTAGGAGAATTATTAGACGTGCTGCCAGTAGAGGAATTAGGATTAGCAGTCGATCTTGGTGGTTCGGCAGTAAAGTTAGGATCGAAACTAGGATCGAACTCAGGATCACGCCGATCTTCGAGCCAGAAGGAGATTTGATTGAACACAAAGGCAACGATGCCGCCACCGACAAAAGCCACCAGAATTGTAACGCTGAGGGGGATCGGGATGCTAAATACGTTTAAAAAATAAAGGGTGACGAACGGTTGAAAGTTTTGGATCGATATTGCCACGGCAAAAACGATCGAACCCAGCAATAAAATCAGGCGACCGAGCGGTAATTTTTCTTCATTCATGCTCATCTTCTCCCTTAGCCCCTACTACTCTGCCTTCCCAACGCTTGATAATGTCCAGATCGATATCTAGCTGATCGAATACTCTGACGATCACAAAATCCACCAGGTCTTCAATTGTAAGTGGTTGATGATACCAAGCGGGAATCGCAGGCACAATTCTCGCCCCTGCTTCGGCAAGAGCCGTAAGATTGCGGAGGTGAATCAAGCTAAATGGGGTTTCTCGTGGCACAATAATTAGCTTCCGTCCTTCTTTAAGGTGAACATCTGCCGCCCGTTCGAGCAAGTCTGAACTCAAACCTTGGGCAATCTTCGCCACCGTAGACATACTACATGGAATTACCACCATCCCCAATGTCCGAAACGACCCACTGGCAATATTCGCACCAATATCTGACCATTGATGGCAACGCAACTTACCACCGTTTTCCTGACATTGTTCGCGCCAGAACTGCTCTTGCTGTCTGGGGTTAGCAGGAATATTGCCCAAATTCTCGGATTGCCAAACCATAATTGCGGATTTAGATGCTACAAGTTCGACGTTGTAATTGTTCTGGAGCAAAAACTTGATCGATCGCACGGCATAGATCATCCCCGATGCCCCCGATACCCCCAATGCGATCGCACGATTTTCAGACATCTTGTTGATTAAACTTTCCAATATTGCTAACCTTCATTATGATTGATTTAAGTTTTCAGAGGGTCAACACACTCGCACATTACCACCTGCCTTGCCACAGACTTGTAGTGATATCGATCGATGACTCAGTAAATCATCAGTAAATCATCTGAGTCATGGTTTTAGAGGAAAAAAGCAATAGAATTAGGAAATAGGTCAAGAGGAGTTTCAAATGGAACCGAAAGCAGATACAACAGTATCAGAAAGGCATCAGGTCTATCATTACTTAGTAATTGAAGATCCTGAGGGTCAATGTAAATTTTTACTTGGCTCCACTACCTATTCGCTTGGACGCAACTCCACTAACGGGATTGCCTTGCGTTCTAACACTGTGTCACGTCAACACGCTATTCTTTTGCGACTCCCCATCCCCAAGACCTCAACCTATATGTTCCGCATCCTTGATGGGAATTTGCAGGGCAAGCGTAGTACCAATGGTCTATTTATTAATGGAGAACGTCGCTCATCCCATATTTTGATGAATGGTGATGAGATTGTATTTAGTGGTGATACCAGAGCGTGCTATCAGGTTGTATCTCATCCATCTGAAGTGAGAATGTTTGGTGACCCAATCGCTCCAGTCAGCGATGATGATAGCGCTGATATGACATCATTTGATTCTCCATCTACGTTAGTTCATCAGTCGGGCAATGAGTTGGTTGCTTACAACGAAGAAGTGTTGGCTCGATTAGCTTCTTTCCCCGAACTCAATCCCAATCCAATTTTAGAAGTTAATATGTCAGGCGCGATTACTTACATCAATCCTGCCGCGATCGAACAATTTCCCGATCTCCAAGACCTTGGTGCTAAGCACCCAATTTTTGTCAATTTATTTGATGCCGTAGCAAAACTGCAAAATGGCAGCCAAGAAGTTACAGTGTGCGAAATCGAGTTTGGTGGACACATATTTGAACAGTTTATTCATCTCATTCCTGGTAATGATTTGGTCAGAAGCTACATTGCCGACATTACCGAACGTCGTCGATCGCAAGAAATCATCCAATACCAAGCCTCTCACGACTTACTCACAGGGTTGCCAAATCGTGCCAATTTTAACGATTGCCTCACAACTGCGATGGATCAAGCACAGCGAACTGGTGAAAAATTAGCAGTTGTGTTTTTAGATCTAGATCGGTTCAAATTAATTAATGATTCACTCGGCCATAGTTCTGGCGATCGATTACTGCAAGATGTGTGCAAGCGATTACGTCATTACTTGCGACAAGGGGATGTGATTGCGCGTTGGGGTGGGGATGAATTTACCATGATGCTGAGAAATGTAACATCCTCAGAACATACTGCGACAATCTCTGAGCGTATTCTCAAAGCTTTTGAAGAACCGTTTCAATGTTCTGAACACGAGCTGTATATCAGTACCAGTGTGGGTATTAGTATTTATCCTCAAGATGGTGAAGATGTTGAGACTCTGATCAAAAATGCCGATACGGCGATGTATCGGGCTAAAGAGATCGGCAGAAATACTTTTCAGCTTTATCGATCGAATATGGATGAGAGTTCCATTCGCAAGCTAGCCCTAGAGAACAGTCTATACAAGGCTTTGAAGGGTGACGAACTACTGGTTTACTACCAACCCCAAGTAAATCTATGTGCTGGTCAAATGGTTGGGGTTGAAGCTCTAATCCGTTGGCAACACCCGACACGTGGTTTATTGCAGCCTGACGAATTCATTTATCTCGCCGAAGAAACAGGTTTAATTATCTCGATTGGCTATTGGATGTTGCGGATGGCTTGCGCTCAAAATCGGGCGTGGCAGGATGCAGGATTGCCTAAACTGCGTCTAGGCGTGAATCTCTCGGCACAGCAGTTTAAACAACCAGATTTCATCCCAACCTTGGCATGTATTCTAGCCGAGACTGGGCTTGAACCACAGTATCTCGATATCGAACTCACAGAAAGCGTCGTAATGGAAGATGTGCAAGAAAATATTGCAAAGTTACATCAAATCAGAGAGATGGGTATTAGTCTTTCGATCGACGATTTTGGCACAGGCTATTCTTCACTCAGCTATCTCAAACGATTGCCAATTAATGTTTTAAAAATTCATCAGTCTTTTGTGAAGGACATCACCACTAACCCGAATGATTTGGCGATCGCAATTTCGATCGTGACTTTAGCGCATAATCTCAATTTAAAGGTGATCGCTGAGGGAGTCGAAACTGTAGACCAGATGGAGCTACTTCGATCGTTGAAATGTGACGAGATGCAAGGCTTTCTATTCAATCGACCGATCCCACCGACAGAACTCGCAGAACTTCTAGTGACTCAGAGATGTTTCTGGTAGCGATTGGCTCGAAAAAAAAACCTTAATGGCTCATCCTAATGGGTGATGCTGAGCATATTTTGAAAAGTTAACCTATACACAAGTTTAAAACTCTGCATATTAAAACCCCAGCAAACATGTTGGGGTTATTTGTTATTGGGTTGTTTTTTGGGTCAATATAGCCTTCAACCTTTTGTTAGGATCATGGATTTAATAAGGCATAGAAACTGGAAAAGACATGATAATCTCAAATCAGTAATCCTAAAGCAATTCATGAATTGCCCCTACCATGAAACTTAGTTTTCACGGTGTTTAGATTGCCAGTATTGACGATAGATCAGTTCTAGATCGTTGCCAGCTTTGCGAAATAGCTTGACTTGGTTGGCGTGTAATGCCAAAAACAAACGATGGAAGGCAAGAGTCGAGATCGCTACAGTCAGCCCTGCGGCGGTAGAGACTAGAGCTTGCCCAATGCCTTCGGTCAAACCACCAGTTTTGAGCGTGTTAGCTAAGTCGCCGATCTCGATCGAGCTGAAAGATCCAATCAATCCCAACACAGTACCCAATAAGCCTAGGAGTGGAGACAGTGCTATCACACTCTCAAATAACTTCTCACCGCGTAACATCCCTACCAGTTCGTCATCGGCAGTGCTTTCTAAGGCCAGTCGAAATAGCTCAGGATCGGGTTCTTTCAAGGCGAGAGGGGCAAATAAAAAACGACCAATTGGTGTATCGCTGGTTTGCTGGGCTAACTGAGCGGCTCGATCGATATCCTGCTGGGCGGTTAAGATGATTTGTGCAACAGTCTGCTGTTCTTGGCGTAAAAGTGATAGCCAAAACCAGATTCGTTCGCCAATCGCACCGACAGACACGATCGATAAAGCCAACAATGGCCACATCACAGGGCCGCCAGATTTAAATAATGCTTCCATTGATTCGATCGTTAATTATTCTTGCTCATCCTAACTTGCGTTTTAGAGCTTGTGTTTTAGAACTTGGATTTTAGACGATGCCAGAGATTTCTAAGTTGCCAAAATTTGCTGCTCTCCATTGCCTGCAACCTCTGGTGAACTTGGGCTAGTTCGGCTTGGGTTTGGTGCAATTGCTGTTGAGACCGTTCCAACTCGGCATAAGCTTGAGATAATTGGCTTTGGGATTGTGCCGATGCTAATAGAGCTTGCTGGAGTTTCGATCGAAGACTATCCACCTCAGCAATCGATTGAAATGTCGCAAATTCTTTTTCAGCAATCACCTCTGCATAGCGCGGCAGATATAAATCGGGATGCTTGCTGGCAATATAATGCACCAATCGCTTCTGATTTTCTTGCAACTTACAGGTCTGCACCATCGAATCAGATCGCACCCGATATTGATACATCACCTCAGCAATTTGATGGAATTGCCAACCTTTTTCCGCCGCACCTAACCAGAAATCCCAATCTTCGTATCCTAACTTGTCAGGTATTTTGTCGTCATAACCGCCGCAATCTTCCCAGACAGCCCTGCGAAATACGGCGCAAGCATCGATATAATTTCCCAACATCAACCGATTTAGATCGAAGTCAGGCAGTTCCCATCTGCCAATTCGATCGCCGAATAATTCCATATCTCCATATACCACTCCCACTTCAGGCAACTTATCTAATATCGCTATGCCCTGTTCGATATATTTGGGATAAATTTTATTGTCAGAATCTAACGGCAGAATGTATCTCCCTTTGGCGATCGAAATGCCATGATTTCTTGCCATTGCTAATCCTTGGTTTACTCGATCGAGAATGAAATATCCTTGCTCTCTGAGGTCTTTAAGAATTTCAAGTGTCCTGATATCCGTGGAACCGTCGTTGACGATCAGGATTTCATAATCATTAGCTTTAGGATCTAAATTGGCGATCGCATCGAGAAGGTACTCGCCGTGATTGAAACAAGGAATGATAATGGATAGAGCAATGCCCATTTTATTAAGCCATTTTATTTGTGGATGAGTTGGATTTGTCGATCGAAGTACTTTTGGCGGAAAATTAGTTCATTTAAGGCGGTGATGAATTTTTGTCTTGCTGCCATTAGAGTTTTAGAGTCAGAGATCGATCGAATTAATTCCATCTCGATCATGCCAGAATTTAGTTCGGTAATTTCCCAACCACAATCTTGTAGAGATTCTAACCCTGTTTCCAATACTGCTAATTCCGTAATCCCTAATTTTTGTTGGAGAGTTTGGATCGGGATCTCAATTCCAGTTCGATCGAGGTATTTGCCAATGCCCACAAGAGTTTGCCACACCTGCGCGGGGTCGAGATATTCTGCAATCTGGATATTTGCTCGATCCAAAGTAAGTGGCAGATCGCTTTTGGGGATACTTCGATCGGTTGGTGATAATTGAGATGATCGATCGATCTGATCTAACTCCCAAATATCGACAATTCTGACTTCATAGGTTTTTTTGAAAGTGTTATCGACTAGCTCAACTACGACATCACAGATTCGATCGGGAATCTCGTCTCTGTAATGCCCCCACCAACTACCTCTGATCTCGCCAGAATTATCAACCAAGAGGAAATCAGATTTGATGTAGGCCACTTTCTGATTTTTCCAATCTTTGATATTGGCGTTAAATTTTTCCTCGAAACAGCAATTTCTCACTAGCAACTTGGGTGCAGGATTACCCATGCCA
>JARCMB010000318.1 GCA_030248825.1 Pseudanabaenaceae cyanobacterium MP8IB2.15
ACTCAAAATCGACAAATATTAGATCGCTGCCAAAAAGATCCCCATGTCATGCCCACACCAGATATGAGCTATCGCTATGTGGCAAAAGCTCCCGACGGTTTGGCGATGCGTCCGATTATCGTTGGCATGGGGCCATCTGGGATGTTCGCGGGTTTGATGTTAGCGCAAATGGGATTTCGCCCAATTATTTTAGAACGAGGCAAAGCAGTACGCGATCGAACAGTGGATACGTTTGGATTCTGGAAAAAGAAATCAGCATTCAATCCCGAATCTAACGCTCAATTTGGCGAAGGCGGTGCGGGAACTTTTTCGGATGGCAAACTCTACAGTCAGGTTAAAGATCCGCAGCATTACGGGCGGAAGGTGCTAACTGAATTTGTCAATGCAGGAGCCTCGCCTGAGATTCTCTACATCAATAAACCGCACATTGGTACATTCAAGTTGGTGGGAATTGTCCAAAATATGCGCGCCAAGATTGAATCTTTGGGTGGTGAAATTCGGTTCCAAAGTCGCGTCGAAGACATCGACATCAAAAATGGAGCGGTGCAGGGAGTTACGCTGGCGAGTGGAGAATATATCGCTAGTAATCATGTCGTGCTGGCAGTGGGACATAGTGCGCGTGACACGTTTCAGATGCTGTTCGATCGAGGCGTTTATATAGAGGCAAAACCCTTCTCGATCGGCTTTCGGATCGAGCATCCTCAGACTCTGATCGATCGAGCGCGGTTTGGCGATCGATTACGCGATCGACTAGTCGATCGAAAACTCGGTGCGGCGGATTACAAACTTGTACATCACTGTGCCAATGGTCGGTCGGTCTATAGCTTTTGCATGTGTCCAGGTGGATTGGTCGTAGCGGCGGCATCCGAACCAGGTCGGCTGGTGACAAATGGCATGAGCCAATATTCGCGGAATGAGCGTAATGCCAATAGTGCGATCGTCGTGGGCATCACACCTGATGATTATCCCGACCATCCATTAGCAGGAATTGAATTTCAACGTCGATTAGAAGAGAAAGCATTTGAGTTAGGCGGTGGTACTTATGCCGCACCAGGGCAATTAGTGGGTGATTTCCTGCTCGATCGACCTTCTCACGCTTTCGGTACAGTGCATCCATCCTATACGCCAGGCGTACATTTGACCGATCTAAGTCAAAGCCTCCCAGATTATGCGATCGAGGCCATTCGTGAAGCCATCCCCGCTTTTGAGCAGCAGATTCAAGGTTTCGCGATGGATGATGCCATGCTGACTGGAGTCGAGACGCGCACTTCTTCACCAATTCGGATTAAACGCAAGGAGAACTGTCAGAGCATCAATACCGCAGGGCTTTATCCCACAGGTGAAGGGGCAGGATACGCTGGTGGCATTCTCTCGGCTGGGATCGATGGGATTAAGATCGCAGAGGCTGTGGCTTTGAGTATGATTTGATTGAGAAGGAGATGATCGAACAATGGCACAAATAGAAAATTATCGAGCTTTGGTTAAGCAGTTGCTATCTGAATATGCGAGTTACAAATATTCCTATGGGGAGATTGAAACTCAAACAGTATTTGATACTGAGCAAGATCATTACCAAATTGTTAGTACTGGCTGGGAGCAGAAAAAGAGGGTTTACGGCTGTTCTATGCACATTGATATTAAGAATGAAAAGATATGGATTCAGTGGAATGCTACTGATATCGATATTGCGGAAGAGTTGGTTAAGTTGGGAGTGCCAAAGCATGACATTGTGATCGCTTTCCACTCTCCATATATGCGACAGTTTAGTGATTATGCAGTTGGCTAGATCGATAATTCATCCAAATAATTTCCATCACTCGATTTTGCTAATATGGGAAGTGAATACCTAGCATTTTTGCCGACACCTGTAACTGGGGCTACATATTCAATAAATGCGCTATGCTAAACAAAGTTTCCCTTAGGAAAACAAGGTGAGAAATGACTACCCAGACAATGTTACAACCATCATCACTTATACCAGTAGGGATGAATATTATCCCCTTGGGCGATGTTTTTCTTTTTCATCTAACAGATGAATTACAAGATCGACTCGAAAATCTTTTAGAACAAAGAAAATCTAATACTCTCACCAACGAGCAGACTGCTGAACTAGAAGGAATTTCAGAACTTTCCCGTATCTTTACTCTGATCAATGCCCAAATTGCCGAAAAAGCCTCATGGTGTCCGCTCAAACCAGAAAATTTGTCCGAGAACGCGCCAAAAACCTCTGTGAATACTGCCATTCACCAGAATATCTAAACAGCGATCGATTTACAATGGAACATCTTCTACCTCAATCTTTAGGAGGTAATGATCAAATAGATAATCTTGCTCTTGCTTGTTCCCGATGTAATAGTCGCCGCTATAACTTTACGACAGGTATCGATCCTCAGTCTCAACATGAAGTATCACTTTTTAATCCACGTCAACAGCAATGGTCTGAACATTATGTTTGGTCAGTGGACAGATTGCGGATCGTTAGTAAAACCTCAATAGGTCGTGCAACTTGTCACAGATTAGATCTCAATGATGATCGTCAC
>JARCMB010000319.1 GCA_030248825.1 Pseudanabaenaceae cyanobacterium MP8IB2.15
AACAATCCAATGTTTTAACTGCCTTAACTCAATCTCCTACGGATTTATTGAATTTAGTCGGAGCAACTGGCGCGGCCATCTCTTTTAAAGACGAGTTTGTGATTTTAGGTAAGACTCCCAGTCAAGATGTGCTCAAGCCCCTGATTGCCAGTTTGGTTTCCCGTTTGGAAACTGATGACATTGTCCAGAGCGTCTGTTTAGTCAAAGATTACGCAGATGCCCAATCTTACTGCGATGTTGCTAGTGGTCTGCTCGCAATGGCGATCGCCAGCACTCAAAATTTTTATATCCTGTGGTTCCGTCCCGAAGTAATTCAGACCATAACTTGGGCTGGTGATCCCAGTAAGCCAAAAACGGTCGACGATCGAGGCGAAGTGCGACTTTCTCCGCGAAAATCTTTTGCCGCGTGGCAGGAAAATGTGCGATATACAGCTTTACCGTGGAAACTTTGCGAATACGAAGCCGCTCTGGAACTTCGCAATGCGATTATTCACGTAACTTTACGTCATGCCGCCGAACTTTCCAAACTGAATATCGAGTTAGAACGCAGTAATATCGATCTAGACTCCTTTGCCTATGTTGCTTCCCACGATCTCAAGGAACCACTACGCGGAATTCATAATTACTCTAGTTTTTTAATGGAAGACTATGGCGAAATTCTGGATGCAGAGGGCATATCCAAACTGCAAACGCTCACTCGCCTCACGCGCCGCATGGAACTTTTAATCGACTCGTTGCTACATTATTCGCGGTTGGGACGTTCCGAACTTGCCAATTTCCCGATCGATCTAAATGTCTTATCTCAGGAAGTGCGCGATCTATTTAAAATCACTACAGGTGATGGTTTGGATATCACCATAAATCCCCTACCGACAATTGTTGCCGATCGATCTCAAATCAGCGAACTACTCACAAATTTGGTCAGTAATGCGATCAAATATAACGAGAGTCCACTCAAAAAAATTGAAATTGGCTGTCTGGACTCGGATGGTGCTGAGTGCCTGCGACGAGAACGTCCCCAACTTGACATTCAATCGGATTCTCAAATTATTTATGTCCGAGACAATGGGATCGGCATCGATCGATCGCACTATAGTGATGTGTTTCAGATTTTCAAGCGGTTGCATACCCACGACGAGTATGGCGGTGGGACTGGGGCAGGTCTGATGATCGTTAAGAAAATCGTAGAGCGACATAACGGGAAGATATGGATCGAATCAACCTTAGGACATGGCACCACATTCTACTTTTCGGTTCCAGCAGCCTCAGCAAAGAATTTGACTTAAGGCTATAGTTTGCTAATATTCTGTAGGTATAGACTTAACATTCTTTAAACCGAATCTATGATTGAGATCGGACTATGCATGAATTCTCTCAACTACCAACATCCATCCCATCTCCACCCACCCCTGATACTAGTCGTAGAGGATAGTAACGAGGATTTTGAGGCCTTGGAACGCTCCTTTCGGCAGTCCTGTCTTAAAATCCGACTACATCGCGCTCAAAATGGTAAGCAAGGGCTTGCCTATTTAGAGGAATGTCTCCTAGAAAAGCCAGCTTACCCAGAGAACTTTCCTGTTCTGATCTTGCTAGACTTAAATCTTCCTGGCATGAATGGGCAAGATGTGTTGCAGTCTCTTAAACAAAATCCGTTGCTGCAACACATACCTGTAGTAATTTTAACGACATCTCATAATCTCAAGGATATCCATGAATGCTATCGCTTGGGAGCAAATAGTTATTTAGTCAAAAATATGGAATGGCAAAAATTTAAGCAGTCCATACACGTTCTCATTGACTATTGGTTGAATACCATCACTTTACCTTAGGAGACTTTTAAAGAATCTACCTAGCCCCTGCCGCCACTTCGACAAGCTCAGTGCATCGCAATTCTGGGGGGTCTGAAATCAAAGTCCCCAGAATTGGGGATTTAGGGGCTTTTCGGAATGGGTAAATTTTTTACCAGAAGCCGTCTTAACTTTTTCAAAGCTAATCGTCTCGATCTTAAAAAGATGTTGAAAGCTCTATATAGGATGTTATGGTTATTTAATTAAAATATAAATTCCTCGTTAAGAAATTTTTCTGATGTTCAAAATGAAATCCATTTTTCATTTATACATTATCAAACCTATGAGTTTTTCTTATGCTCCAAAAGAAGCAATTTACAATTTTAATCCTTGATGATTGTCACGAAGATATACAAACCTATCAGCGTTTTTTCGAGCGCGATCTAATAAAATCCTACGAAATTCATCCAGCTTATTATTCCAGAGATGCGCTAAAGTTTTGTGAAACCCAATGGCCCGATTTGATCGTATTGGATTACCAACTACCCGACCTCAATGGTATTCAATTTATCGATGCCCTTGAGCAGATCGCAAATGGCAAACCCCTTCCAGCTATTTTAGTGATGACGGGTCAAGGAGACGAAGAAGTTGCCGTAACCTTAATGAAAAAAGGCGCGCATGATTATCTGATCAAAAATAAAGTCACCGAGACCGATTTTCAAATAACCGTTCGACATATCTTAGAGCAAGTCGAATTAAAGCAATCGCTACAACGCCAGCAAAAGTGGCAACTGGCAATCTCCGAAGTATCCCTTCGCATTCGCCAATCGCTCGGCATAGACGAAATTCTCAAAACAGCCGTTGGGGAAATTAAAAAATCTTTATTTTGCGATCGAGCGGTCGTATATCAATTTGACCACAACTGGATGGGAAATATCG
>JARCMB010000042.1 GCA_030248825.1 Pseudanabaenaceae cyanobacterium MP8IB2.15
CAAGAGATTCGGGTGCAGATAAACCTGTATTGAAAACCACTAGAGGTGGTGTAGCTCCGCGTGTCAAAAGATCGATCGACAGCAGCTCTAGAGATCGCACTAGCTATAGAGATAAGAGCAGAGATAGCAGTTCTAGAGATGGTAATAGCTACAGAGATAGAGACAGTAATTCCAGAGATAGCAGATCCAGAGACAGTAACAAAAGCCCAGAGCCATGGTATCAACAACGAGATCAGAGTCAAATCGATCGAAGTCAAAATGAATCGCGCCCCGAAAAGCGTGTTTTAAGATCAGTCGAAAAAACTCATGCACCAAAGTTCTTACCCGAAAGATCACCTGCTAGATCATTCAGTGATGATGACAGCAGCGAAGCTGAAGATGACACCCCAGATTTAGTTTATGGTTGCCACGCTGTAGAGGCTGCGATCAATGGCGATCGATCGATTCATCGCATCTGGGTCACGCCCAAAATGCGCTATGCTCCTGACTTTCTACCGCTAATTACTGCTGCCAAGAGTGCTGGAGCCGTAATTGATGAAGTTGATGTCATGAGACTCAACCAAATTACAAATAACGCCAGACATCAGGGGATCGCCGCTCAGGTAGCAGCTTACGAGTACTTAGAGTTAGACGAACTGATCGCTCAAGCTCAGCAACAGAGTACTCAACCAGTTTTAATTATTGCCGACAGTATTACCGATCCCCATAATTTAGGTGCGATAATTCGTACAGCCGAGGCCCTAGGTGCTCAAGGTATAGTCATCCCGCAACGTCGTGCTGTAGGAGTTACTTCTACCGTAGCGAAAGTGGCGGCAGGCGCATTAGAAACCCTACCTGTAGCCCGTGTAGTCAACCTCAATCGAGCTTTGGCTCAGCTTAAAGCTAGTGGTTTTTGGATTTATGGCACTACAGTCGGCGCAGGGGAAGCAGTTCACAAAACTGAGTTCACTGGGGCTGTCGCTCTAGTCATAGGAGCAGAAGATGATGGGCTGAGTTTAACGGTTCAACGTGCTTGTGACGTTCTAATTTCTATCCCTCTGGGTGGAAAAGTTCAAAGCCTTAATGCTTCTGTAGCTTCTGGTATGGTGCTTTATGAAGTGTTTCGACAACGTTGGATCAATACGTTGAGCCTGAACAGTTTGTAAGCATAAACTACTGTAAACTGCTCATACGTATAAATACTGTCTGAAAGGAATAACGTACCCAGTTTATATGGTGACTGACAATATGAAAGAAACTTACATATCACTATTAGAGATACTTGGAATGGCGAGTTGGGTTGAGATCGCTACCGATTTCCCCCGATGCACTTATTTCTTTGGCCCATTTGCTAACATTTCTGAAGCTGAAGAAGGCAAATATGGCTACATCGAAGACCTTGAAGCTGAGGATGCAAAAGGTATTTCTGTGACAGTTAAACGCTGTAAACCAGAAGAGCTGACAATCTACGATCAGTCGATCGATGTTGCGATCGACCGTACTCCTAGTTTGAGTGGACATTCCCACTAAATTTAATCATCCCACTCTTACCAGTTAGAAGTAGGAGTGGGATATTTTTTAGTAATTAAGGCTCCCAAGCCGATCGCTCTATTAACCAAGTGACGTTACCCTGAATTAGGCGAGACGGATAGATATTAGAGTCACCAGACTCTGCCAAAATCGCTTGTAATGCTTTGGTTTTAGCCGATCCTTCCACCAAAAACATAATTTCCTTAGCTTGATTAATTAGAGGTGCGGTAAAAGTGATGCGGGGTCGATCGTCTTTTTTACCAACTGTAATCAGTCGATCGAACACTTTTAGGGCATCTGTACCAGGAAATAGGGATGCAGTATGACCATCATCACCGATCCCCAACAAGATTAAGTCTAACGAGGGAAACTCACCTTGCTCCTTACCAAAAAAGCTTTGCAGCTCGGCTTCATAGCTTTGGGCGGCAGTAGCTGGATCGGGATAATTAGTTGGCATTGGATGGATATTCTCGCTGGGGATCGATACACGATCGAGCCAAGCTTTGCGTACCATACCTTCATTACTTTGGGGATCGGTGCTTGGCACATAGCGTTCGTCGCCCCAAAACACATGGACTTTCGACCAATCAAGTGACTGTTCTGCCAAAGCCTCATATAAAGGTCGCGGCGTGCCACCACCTGCGACGGCAATCGTAAATTGCCCATGCGCTTCGATCGATCTTTCGTAAGCTTCTAGAACACAAGATAGGACTTTAGTAATCAGGGCAGATCGATCGGGGAGGATCTCAATATTTCTTTGCATAATTTTAAACGAAGAAGTAAGAATAATAAATTTGGGATGCGGTTAGTCAAAAGCGATGAACAGTGAGGATTGTAGCTCGATCGAAAATAGCTTAAGATCGATTTTTGCAATTTCAAATTGAAGTTTATATTGCATTTTGTGTAAATTTTGACAATAACTGGACGGGGATGGTTTAATCTATAGATTGTTACGAAATTCTTAAGAATGAGGTTTTCGGTATGACTCCTTCAATCATGCGATTGTTTTGGGATCTGGTCAGTCAAGCTCAGCCTAGCCTACTTCTGCATCTGGATGACGACAAATTAAGCCATTGGCTAGTCAATAAAGTTCAGCAACAGTCAGAATTGGATCGAAGCCAAGAGAACGATTTAGCGAAATATATTAACGATCGAATCCCGCTAATTCGCGACATGGCAACAGGTCATTCTTAGTTTGGTTTGAGTATTCGGTTTTGGCTTAATTTAAGCGAGTTTCAGAACAGGGGGTACAATCTGTGGGCACATTGTTAGCAATCTGAGCAAGTTTGGCTCGGTCATAAATGACTCCTTCTAGAA
>JARCMB010000320.1 GCA_030248825.1 Pseudanabaenaceae cyanobacterium MP8IB2.15
ATTGAAAGGTCATAGATTCAGACAGATCGGTTTGTAGCCAAGAATTATAATACTTCACCAACTCGTTGAGGAAATTCAGCTCTTCACCTTCAAGCTGACTAAACAGGTTGCGGTATGACCAACCTCTTTCATAGCAGCTCAACATTCGATCGGGCGTGAACCGATAGACATTCTCGATTTGCCAGCAAATCGCTTCCAGAAAAGGCAGCTTTTCTGGTACAGATATTTCAAATACTGCTGGCTCGATCGACATGAGTTCGACTAGATGAGGTGATCGATGCTTAAACGTATAGAAACATATTACTCTCTCAACCTATGTGATTAATCGCGAGGATTAGCTCATGCAATCTGCCAAAACTGGAGAAATCAAAATAGAGGAGCAATCTGGGAAGCGATCGAATTTCAATATCCTGCTTTTCTACCTCTAATACTGGGCTGCGAGTAATTTCACCTTTGACCAGAATATCGGCAAACTGGTAATTGAGCTTGTCTAAATGCGAGTCTGTAATCTCTGAATTTAGCCGAATCACGAGTAAATCTTCGACCCGACGACAAGAGTGATAAACCTTGTAGAAATCGCTAATGATCTGGCAAGCAACTTCAATTTGGTCGGTGATGCGATATAGGCTTCGATCGAATTGACTGACGAGGTTTCGATCGAGTAAATATTTTTGAATTTGGATATCCCAATTTTGCCAAAAATTGCCATCTGGGTGATCGATTAGGACGATTGGGGTGGGATTCGATCGACCAGTTTGGGCTAAAACCAAGCATTCAAAAAACTCATCTAATGTGCCAAATCCTCCAGGGAAAAGCACGATCGCATCGCTCTCTTTGACAAAAAATAGTTTACGGGTAAAGAAATATTTGAACTCGATCAAGCGATCGCAAGCTTGAATGTGAATATTGCTGTCTTGCTCAAACGGTAATTCGATATTTAGCCCAAAGGATCGATCGCATCCTGCCCCTTGATTTCCCGCCGCCATAATGCCATTGCCCGCCCCAGTCAGCACCATAAACCCGCGAGTGGTGATTGCTTCAGCAAATTGTTGGGCCTGAATATATTCTGGTTCATGTGGTTGTGTGCGCGAGGAACCAAAAATACTGATTTTACGCACATGACGATAGGGATGAAACACCTCGATCGCTCTACGCATATCCTGCAAAGAACCTACAACCAATTTCCAATCTAGTCGATCGGTTTCTAGCTTACCGATCTCAACGATCGATGCCAATGCTTGCAAGATCGAATTGCTGGAACCGTTTTGTTCAGAAAGCTCTGACTGATTGAATAGATCTAAGATTTCAGCTTTGAGCGTATCAATATCGGGCAAAGAATTATTCATTCCTAGATTTTACCTGTTTCTCCTAGCTCTATTCTCACGTTATAGACATGTGAATCGATCGAGACAATCGCATCCCTAAACTCTCTCTAGAGCAGCTTTAAATCGATCGAAGCATTCGCGCAGCCAAAAAGTATAGAGATCGGGATTTGATTGGATATCTTGACTGAGATCTTGGATACTCATCCATTGCCAATCTTCTGCTTCTAGGGGATTTAGGACTGGTTCACCATTATACTGACCGATTAAGACATGATCGAATTCATGCTCAAATAGGTCGCGATCTAGTTCGATCTGATAGACAAAACTAAAAATCTCACGTAACTGGCATTCAAATCCCATTTCCTCTTGGAGCCGCCGATTTGCCGCAGCGAGAGTTTCTTCGCCTGGGCGTGGATGACTGCAACAGGTATTTGTCCACAGTCCACCCGAATGATACTTAGATTTCGATCGTTTCTGAAGTAATAATTCTCCTTGGCTATTCGTCACAAATATAGAGAAAGCTCGATGGAGTTTGGCTTCACGGTGAGCAAGCATCTTTTCGGCAACACCATAAGCTCGATCGTTCTCATCAACCAGAATGACTTGCTCTTCCATATGTTAATCTTGACGCATTTAGGTACGTTCTACTGTTCTAGTTATAAAATATCATCTGTCAGGCTGTCAGGGTTTTAACCAAATTACAGCTAATCGTAAAAGTAGGAAATTGAGGAAATCATATGCAGTTGGGTGAACTTCTGAAATTAGCTGGTTGCAGGTATCGCAATCGCGATCGAGATCGCATGACGGTGCAACGGCTGATCGCAGACTCGCGGGTTTGCCAGCCTGGAGATTTGTTTATCGGGATGCCTGGGAGTCAGGTGGATGGGGGCGAGTATGCCGCTCAAGCTTTAGAAAAAGGCTCGATCGCCGCGATTGTCTCGAAGCAAACTAATATTTCTGGTAATCCTGCGGGAATAATCGCAGTTCCAGATGTCGCTTCAGCTTGCGCCTATATTGCCTCGGCATTCTATGGTTTCCCGACAAAAAAAATGAAACTAGTCGGCGTGACTGGGACTAATGGCAAAACCACAACTACACATTTGATCGAATTTTTGCTCCAGCCCGATTTTCCCACAGCTCTATTTGGCACACTCTATGCGCGTTGGCAAGGACATTCCAGCACCGCCAGCCATACCACTCCTTTTTCGATCGATCTACAAGCACAACTACGTCAAGCCCTAGATAGCGGCTCTGAAGTTGGCATAATGGAAGTTAGTTCTCATGCACTCGACCAAAAGCGAGTTTTAGGATGTCAATTTGAAGTGGCGGTGTTTACTAACCTGACCCAAGATCACCTTGATTATCACCCAACATTAGAAGATTATTTCCAAGCTAAAGCTCTCTTATTTAATCAAAATTATCTTAAAGGACGGGCGATAATTAACCTCGACGATCCATTTGGCGAGAGATTGGCAGAGATCACACCGCACGAATGGACATATAGTTTAGAAGATACTGGCGGCGACTTCTTTACCGAAAACCTCACCTACAGTCCGAATGGCGTGAGTGGAACGGTCTATACTCCGTTTGGACATATTGATATCAAGTCGCCTCTAGTCGGTAGTTTTAATGTTTCCAATGTGTTGGCGGCGATTGCGGCGGCGGTGCATATGGGCGTAGGTTTGGATGAGATTGCCGAAAGATTGCCGCATTTCAAGGGCGTTCCAGGGCGGGTCGAACAGATCGAGGTCAGCCCCGATCAAGACATCACCGTAGTTGTGGACTATGCTCACACGCCCGACAGTTTGGATAATCTCTTGAGAGCGATGCGTCCATTCACCACCAGAGAACTAATCTGTGTGTTTGGATGTGGTGGCGATCGAGATCGAACAAAGCGTCCTGTAATGGGAGAGATTGCCGCACGGTTAGCGGATCGGGTGTACATCACCTCTGATAATCCTCGCACCGAGGAGCCTGCCAAAATTCTCGCGGATATCGTGGCTGGGATTCCTCAAGCTAAGCATCCTGTGGTCGAAGTCGATCGACGTAGTTGCATTCAAATGTCGATCGAACAAGCCCAGCCAGGAGACACGGTTCTAATCGCAGGTAAAGGACACGAAGACTATCAAATCTTGGGTACAACTAAAATCCATTTTGACGATCGAGAAGAAGCCCAAATAGCCCTACAACAGAGATATATTTAGAAAACGTAAAAATTCTGGAAGATCATGTAAAATTTTGAAACGGTGAGTTGTCACAATGAAAAAACCCTTTTGATAATCTGCTCGGTAAAGATGCATACAACTGAACATGTAACTGAATATTTAACTGATTATGTCAATGAGGTAACAGTTTTAATTGTTAGTGGCTGCGATCGAGAGCTATCGACTTATCACTCTTTTTTACAAAGCGATCGTCGATCGAGCCGTTATACGATCGAAGCCAAATCCGCATTAGAAGCCACCCAAATTTGTGACTTTACACTACTGGACTGCATTTTATTAGATTTTGAATTGCCTGATGCAGGTTTGGTCTTGGATCTAGCAGATCGAGTGCCTGTGGTGGTGCTGTTAGAGCGAGAGGATAAAGAAAGTATCGATCGATCGATCGCCTTAGGCGCACAGGATTATCTAATTAAGCCCAATCTCACCCCAGAACTTCTCTGTCGGACAGTGCATAATTCGATCGAACGGGCAAGACTAAGGCAGCAACTGGCAGAAACAAATTCGATCGCCCAAGTCAACACCGAAGAATTGAGGCTTTGCACCTTAAGTGAAGCGCTCGTTCAAGAACAACTGAGACAGCACTTAGCCCAAGCAGAAGACAGAATCAAACATCAGGAACTCGAACTCTTTAACTCTGAGCACAAATTTAGAAACATCTTTAAAACAGCCTCGATCGGGATGTGTCTTGCGTCTTTAAAAGGAGAGTTTTTAGAAGCTAACTCGGCAATTTGCCAGATGCTTGGCTATTCCAAACAAGAACTAGTAGGAATGGCATTTGCACAAATCACTTATGCCGAAGATTTAGAACTCAATATAGATTATCTCCGTCGGACATTAGCAGGAGAGATTTCTTGCTATCAGATGGAAAAGCGATACATCCATAAAAACGGACAACTGATCTGGGGACTGCTTGATGTTTCGCTAGTGCGCGACTCCGCACAGCAACCACTTTACCTCATCGCTCAAGTTCAAGATATCAGCGATCGCAAGCGAGTCTCAGCCGAACTTCAAGAGCAGACTGCTTTACTCAACACGGTGATTGAGACGGTTCCTGATGCGATTTACTTAAAAGATGGGCTGGGCAGATGGTTGGTTGTCAACCAAGCAGGGCTCGATTTATTTGAGCTAGGCGGGATCGATTATCGTGGCAAAACTGATACTGAGTTAGCTGAGTTTAGCGGGTTCTATCGCGAAGCTCTGCTCTATTGCCAAGAGACTGACACCGCCGTATGGCAGGAAGGATCGATCAGCACCGCAGAGGAGATCGTTCCCCAACGTGATGGCTCCCAAAAAATATTTGATGGCTGCAAGGTGCCGTTGTTTAATAGTGATGGCAGTCGCAAAGGTTTAGTGGTTGTGGTGCGGGACATCACCGATCGCAAGAAACGCGAAGATATCCTCCGAAATATTGCTCTGGGTGTCTCCGCTAAG
>JARCMB010000004.1 GCA_030248825.1 Pseudanabaenaceae cyanobacterium MP8IB2.15
AGCAGTGTAGTCAGGTTGGACAGAATGCTGATAACTCCCGGCCAGCACCTGTTCGCCGTAACCACTTGTGAGCAGAATCCCTTTGCAGCCAGCATTATGAGCTAAGTCGATATCAGTGGCTTTATCGCCGACCATAAAACTCTGACGCAGATCGAGATCGTGTTCCCATGCCGCCGTGACCAACATCCCTGTATTAGGTTTGCGCCAAGTAGAGTAATAATTCAGAGCGGGATGCACGCCTCCTTCAGCAGGACTGAGACTGGCACAGTAATAGATCGCATCGAGATGAGCTTCGGCTTCTTGATGGAGCAAAAGTTTCAAGCGTGTATGTAAAACCTCGATATGAGCCAAGTCATAATAACCTCGTGCTGCGCCTGCTTGGTTAGAAACAAGACAGCAAAAAATATTACGATCGTTGATCGATCGAACCGCTTTTGCCACCCCAGGCATCAGTACCAAATCCTCGGCAAAGTGGATATAGCCCGCTTCCTGGTTGAGCGTGCCATCGCGATCTAAAAATACCGCAGGTTTAAGCATTAGTAGTTAATTAACGATAATAATTTGCATCCGACCCGCATAGATTGTAATTTAGGACTTGGGCAATATCTCACACCCTTCCAACCCATGAATAATCGAGAACTAGTTTGGCAATATTTGAGGCGCGGATCGATCGCATTGGTTGTGATTCTGCTGGCATGGCGTTTACGGCAGACAGTGCAGCTATTTATGATCAGTATTTTCTTTGCTTCTGCGATTACACCCGCAGTTGAGCAAATGGAGCGGCGCAGGGTCAGTCGTGGGTTTGCCGTCGGGATTATCTACATTGGGTTACTGCTGATCTTGCTAACTACTGTGGCTCCTGCCCCACGTCTGATTGCCGAGCTAGCCCAATTTTTTACAAAACTACCTGAACTCGCGCTCAAAATTCGCCTCCCCGATCTATCTTTTTTGGGAATTAGCCAACAACAGCTATATGACATTGCTCAGCCGAAGATCTTGATCGATCAGGTTCAGGGCATCGGCAAAGATATTGCGGGTCAGACTGTGGAATTTACATTCAAACTCGTGAATGGGCTTGGTATTACCCTGCTGAGCTTGCTAATTACAGGCTATCTGGTAGTTAACGCTAAAGATTTAATCCGTAAAATCCTCAGTCCTTTTTCTCCAGAAATTAGAAACGAGGTGCTGATATTGATTCCACCGATTAATCGTTGTGTGGGATCGTATGTACTAGGGAGAATCGGGACATCGGTACTGCTAGGCTTTTGCACTTACCTATCGATCGAATTTCTCAATGTTCCATACTCAGGCGCATTAGGGCTGCTCGTGGCAGTTTCCAATTTAATTCCATTTGTGGGGCCGATTTTGGGACTGATCCCGATGGTGATTGCGGCATGGAGTCAGGGAATTGTTATAGTTGGACTAGTAGTTGGGATATCTTTTACTCTCCAACAGATTGAAGCTTGGGTATTACAGCCTTGGCTAGTGGGGCCATATCTCAATCTCGACCCATTTGAGTTGCTGTTGTCGATCATCATCGGCGCAGAACTGCTCGGTGTGGTCGGGGCATTGATTGCGCCTCCAGTCGCAGGGGTGGGACGGATTATTTTTAATCATTTTTATGAGAAGCGACTTGCACTCAAACTAGAAGCCGAGAGGGAAGCAGAAGTGCAGGTTGAGCTAGAGGATAGAATTATAAATAAAGATAACCTCACCCCTACCTCTACTGAGTAATTTACTGTGGCAGATTAGAGATATCTCTAATCTCATGGCTGCCACAGAGATAAAACGTGTGAGTTACGGGGAGCTACAAAGGCCTCAACTTGGACGGGGTTTAACAGAAGATAACCCTGATTACAAAATTCATGAATCAATTCTGTGTCGATCGACCGATCTGATGAACTAACCAGCCCAATCCCATCCCCATTGTGCCAGTCATGCTCAAAATTGCGATCGCTGCCAATCTGCCAAACGGAGCTTGACGCAGTTTCTCGCCCACGATCGGCAAAGATACAATACCAAGCCAGACGATCGATTTCGTGATCGTATTGTTCAGGCTTATGGTTTTATACTCAATATAATCTTTTAATATTGGCAAACCGATCACAACTGCCCCACCAATAAAGTAGGTGATCGCTAGCCGCGAAAACTCAGACAGAGAGGTCACAATCGGCAAAACAACGATCATCACAATTGCTATAGCAAAAAACTGGAACGCGGGATCGGCAATTTTAATATTATCCCTACGACCAACTAATTCAACTATGTCGGCAAATCGTAGCGGAGGAAGAAGGTTAAGCACCAACCAGCCAGTAAAGGCATATGACAAAAAAGCGATCGACAACCACACCCAAGGAATTTTCTTACCACTAGATTTCTTTGGCTTGTCTTTAGGCTGATCTCTAGGTTGATCTTTTGCCTGATCTTTGGGTCGATCGTTTCCTTCCGCCACAATTTCACTCTAGCTAACTTTAGTTGGCATAATCAGAAGCAACCAGCATCGAGCCAACACCACTGTCAGTAAAAATTTCTAGCAGTAATGAGTGAGGTACTCGTCCATCGATGATGTGAGCCGCCCGTACCCCTTGAGCCAGAGATCGAACACAACACTGCACTTTTGGGATCATGCCACCACTGACAACACCACTGATGATTAATTCCCGTGCCTGTTGGAGGCCGATGCTACGAATCAGAGTGTCAGGATCTTTGTGATTCTCCATAATGCCAGCAATATCAGTCATCAGGATCAGCTTTTCAGCCCCAAGTGCCGCCGCTAGTTCACCTGCAACCGTATCAGCATTAATGTTATAAGCTTGACCACAGTCATCACAGGCCACGCTAGAAACGACAGGAATATGCCCGGCCTTGATTAAGGTATCCAACAACCTGATGTCAATATTGTTGACTTCGCCGACAAATCCCATTTCCTCTCTGCCCTGAGTGCGTGCTCGGATCAAATTGCCATCTTTGCCACACAGCCCAACCGCAGAACCACCTTCGAGGTTAATTAGCTCAACAATCTGCTTATTAACTCGACCAACTAACACCATCTCGACTACTTCCATCGTGGCGGCATCAGTGACTCGCAGTCCATCAACAAACTGAGGTTCGATATTGAGTTTTGACAGCCAGATATTAATCTCAGGCCCACCGCCATGCACGACCACGGGACGTAAACCTACTGTCGAGAGAAACACGATGTCACGCATCACCTTCTGGCGCAGCTCTTCTTCTTTCATCGCCGCGCCACCGTACTTAACCACGATGATCTGTCCTGCAAATCTTTGCATGTAAGGTAAAGCTTCGCTCAATACCTGGACTCGATCGCTATCAGTAAACATTTCAGGCTTCAATTTTTCTACTCTGAATCAGGAACAATAATCAGTTTTTGCGATTTGGGGTTTACGCTTTGTCGCCAGTGTGACAGTTAGGGTGAATATTTTTGGCCATTGGTTAAAAGATTTGCTATTCAGGATCGGGATGCCGAGTCAAAATCCCTTCCATTGAGCTAATTAGGTTTGCCCCAGCAATAATACCGCTAGTCATAAAATAATGATCGGCATCTTTTTTATAGAAGGTTTGAAATCCTGTCCGCATCAGTTTGTCATCCATCACCCAATATCGCTGCACGATCGATTCTGGGGCAACCCAACCTTCGCCTTCAACCTTACCTAAACCACTATGTGTTAGCACAAAGGTAAAGCGGCGTTCGTCAGCATCAAGGCGACCTTTGTAGGCTTGGGTAGTTTCAGGCAAGTTAGAGTCGGGGAAAACCAGTTTCGTCACCATCGTAAACCAGTCATCTTTTGTCCACCCCACTAGGGTTCTACCTTTGACAGGAATCGGCATAACATTACGTTCTAGCCAGAAGCCATCTAAAGTCCATCTTCCTGATTCCATTAAAAAGGTGTGAGACACGTCGGTGCGTTTCCAGATAACTTTTGTATATACGGATCAATTATGGCAAAGTTTTCGATCGACACAAGTATTATTCAGATCTAAGCAGCAAATCTAATCACTCCCAAACCAAACTCGCAGCACCCAAAAGGGAATCAAAACCGATCCGATCAGGATGTCCCATCGCATTAACTTCAGGGGATTCCATTTCACTTCGTGCTGATTTGGCGAGGTGAACCCGCGCACCTGCATCGCCGTGGCAGTCTGTTCGGCTCGAATAAACAAGTTGTCGATTAACCGTTCCGCCATGATCAGCCAAATCCCAAATGCCCGCTTCAAACCCAATTTTTTCCAGTTGATCGCTCTGGTGCGAATCGCTCTGACTAAATTTTGAATTTCTTCCAGCACCAAAGGCAAAAATCGTAAAGCCAAAGTCAAGGTCAACATGATCTCCACAATCGGAATTCGGAGTTTTCCTAGAGGCAGTTTCGCCAAGGGCATAGTCAGTTTGGTAATGCCTGCGGTAATTTCTTCTGGAGAAGTAACAAGCAAATATAGAGTCGGGCCATAGATAAACGTAAATATCAAGGTACTAACTCGAATGCCCAAATCTAGCGATCGACGATTGATTTGTAACGATCCAGCTTTGAAGATCGTGTAACAGTAACTGGTTGGCTGTGGCTGGGGACAGGTTTGGCTACTGCTCAGTGCAGAGCTTAACTCAGCGGTCGATCCAGTTAGTGGTCGTCGGGACTGATGCGTAACATTAAGCCCATCAGGTGAAAACGTGGCGATCGAAAAAGTCATGGTCGCTAACAGTAGCAAGATCCCCATCTGTTGCTTCCAAATCCGAGCGGGAATCCCTGCTAGTAAAGTTACGGCAACTAGAGCTATGGCAACGATCATGCGCCAGATCGAGTTGGCGAGGATGGGCGAAATCAAGAAGCTCAGGAGCCAGAATAGCTTGACACGCGGATCGATGCGGTGCAGCCACGTAATCGGCTGCTCCAGATATAAACCAATAGTGAGAGATCGCATTATGTCCACTCACTAATGGTATATCAGTATTCCTCTATCTGTAACTGTCTAATCATAAAGCCGCTCATAGATCGATCTATGAGCGGCTTTACTTGAGATTCTAAAGCTGTATTCTATGATTTGTTGCCTTTACCGCCACCACCGCCGCCCTGATTGCGAAGACGATAGGTAATTCTGCCTTTGCCAAGATCGTAGGGGGAGAGTTCGACTTTAACGCGATCACCTGGCAAGATTTTGATGTAGTTACGGCGAATCTTACCCGAAATATGAGCCAAAACGTTGAAGCCATTATCCAGATCGACTCTGAACATTGCATTAGGTAGTGACTCAGTCACCGTACCTTCCATCTCAATTGCATCTTCCTTAGACAAATAGCCTCCCTAGTTTTGTGTTCCAATATATAAGTCTAAAACTAAGCTCAAAACTAACCCAGTTCCAGCTTTTGTTGAATATGTTTTGTCACCTCAGCCATTGACGGTGTGCCGTCAATAAAAGTAACATGCTTACCGTAAAATTCTAGCAACGGTCTGGTCTTAGCGTAATACTCTTCTAGACGTTGCTTGATCACTTCTTCGGTGTCATCGGTACGCCCTAGCTGTTGCGCTCGAATTTTTAATCGATCGACTAGATCGACATCAGGGACATCAATGTTCAGGACGTGGTCGTAGTTTTGCTGGATTGATTTTAGTAGTAGATCGAGAGCCTCTGCTTGGGGAACTGTACGCGGAAATCCATCAAGGATCCAACCTGCTTTAGTGTCAGGTTGAGATAGACGATGATGAATTACTTCAATCACAACTTCGTCGGGAACGAGGATGCCACTGTCGCTAAAAGCTTTAACTTTCTGACCTAAGTCAGTACCCTGCTTGATCTCTGCTCGAAAAATATCACCAGGGGAAATACGTGGAACGCCCCAGGAATCAGCTAGAATTTCGCCTTGAGTACCTTTTCCCGATCCAGGCGGCCCCATCAAAATTAATCTGGGCATTACTGTTTGACCATACCTTCGTAGCGTTGAGAAATCACGTAAGTCTGAATCTGTTTCGATGTTTCGATCGCCACACCGACAAGGATCAGCAAAGAAGTAGCACCGATCCCACTGAATGTAGTTACTCCAGTCGCTCGTTCGATCGCTGTAGGCACAATCGCAATTGCCCCCAAAAAGATCGCACCGAGAAATGTGAGACGATTCAGCACTCCACTAATATAAGTAGAAGTGGCAGTACCGGGGCGGATACCAGGAATACTGGAACCCATTTTCTTCAAGTTTTGCGACAGATCGACAGGATTGACTATCAGAGAAGAGAAGAAAAAGCTAAATCCCACGATCAGAAATAAGTACAAAGCCACATATCCCCATGAATTTGGCGATAAGAAGTTGGCAATTTGCACCAAAACTTGATTATTCGAGAACTGACCGATCGAAGCTGGCACGATCAAAACCGAAGAAGCAAAAATGATCGGCATCACGCCACCCTGATTTAGGCGTAAGGGCAGGTAACTCTTTTGCTCTTGAAACATTTTGCGCCCAACTTGACGACGCGCTGAAATGATTGGGATGCGCCGTGTACCTTCTTGGACAAACACAATCCCGACAATCATCACCAGAAATATCAACATCAGCAGCAACACACCACCAACTCTCGAACTATCTTGCTGGGCTAAAGCGATCGTATTACCAAGCGATCGAGGCAATCCTGCGACAATACTGATGAAAATCAGCAGAGATGCACCGTTCCCAACACCTTTCTCCGTGACTAATTCACCTGCCCACATCACAAACATTGAGCCAGCAGAAAGAGCCAACATACATTCGATCGCAAACATCGGCCCAGGATTGACGACGGCAAGCGTACCTTGGTATGCCACACTCTGAACCCAGATCGAAATCCCCAGACTTTGTAACAAAGCCCATCCCAAAGCCACATATCTGGTGTATTGCGAAATCTTGCGTCTACCAGCTTCGCCTTCATTTTTTTGCAGGTTTTCTAAAGATGGCAGAGCTGCCGTCATCAACTGCATGATGATCGAAGCATTAATGTATGGCAAAATTCCTAGGGCAAAAATTCCGAGAGTTGAAAATCCACCACCAGAAAAAATGTCGAGGAAACTAATTACCTGATTACCTTTGACAGCTTCAGTAAATATCGTTCGATCGATTCCAGGCAATGGTAGAAAAATTCCTAACCGCACCAAAATCAAAATTCCAATCGTAATTAGCAGACGACCACGTAAGCCACTAGCTTGAGCCATCTGCATAAATGTTTCTTGAGCTGTAGGTGCTTTGCCTCTACTGCTTTCCATCGCCTACCTCTGTTTTTATCAAGATTCTATTATTAATTTACTAATATTCTACTTGAGGTAAAGCTAGGAATCAGCAACACATGTACCACCCGCAGCTTCAATCTTAGCCTTAGCTCCAGATGTGAAAGAGTGGGCATGAACTGTCAGAGCTACACTCAAATCACCGCGACCTAACACTCTCAACTTACCATCGTTTTGAGTAATAATACCAGCACCCATTAGTGATGCTAGCGTTACTTCAGTCCCAGCAGGCAATTGACTAAGAGTATCGACGTTGATGATTGTGAAATGCTTGGGATTAACGACAGTAAAGTGCTTTAACTTAGGAACGCGACGATAAAGAGGAATTTGACCGCCTTCAAAACCAGGTCTAGTGGGTCTGCCTGAACGTGATTTTTGACCACGCATTCCAAAGCCACCACTTGCTCCCTGACCAGCAGCGATACCACGCCCAATCCGACGCTTACGATGTCTTGAACCTGCCTGAGGTTGTAAATCTTCTATTTTCATGGCTGTTTCTAGTGGATAGAGTATATTGTGATGGCTGGAATCTAGGATGAGGATTAACTAAACAGATTCTCTAGAGTGATGCCTCTGGCTTTAGCGACATCCCCAAATGTACGGAGAGCTGAAAGAGCATTAACAGCAGCGCGAGCGTTATTGAGAGGGTTTCCAGAACCGAGTTGCTTTGCCAAAATATTCTTGACTCCTGCCAACTCAAGCACAGTTCTTACCGCACCCCCAGCAATTACACCTGTTCCAGGCGAAGCGGGACGGATCATAACTTTTGCGCCACCACCGACCCCATTACTAGGATGAGGAATTGAATCCGACTTAGTTAAAGGCACTGAAATTAAGTGTTTCTTACCATCAGCAACACCTTTCTTCACAGCTCCGATCACATCGCTAGCTTTACCAACACCGACACCGACCTGACCTTTTTCATTGCCAACGATCACGATCGCTCTAAAGCTAAGCTTTTTACCACCCTTGACCACTTTAGTTACCCGACGGATTTGCACAACCCGTTCTTGCCACTCAGAGTCTTTTTCATTACGATTGCGCTCAGCTTTTTTCGCGTCATTCCGCTTACCTTTGCGCTTATCATCACGACCTTCAGTATCTGATGCGCCGCTAGGGGTGCCGCTATCACGACTGTTACGATTGTCTCTTCTACGTTCTGCCATTTTTCAGTTACCAGTTATCAATTATCAGTAAATTACTAAAAGTCCAGCCCTGCTTCGCGGGCAGCATCTGCTAGTGCTTGGACACGTCCGTGATAAAGGTTGCCACCGCGATCGAATACGACTTGGGTAATGCCTTTAGCGATCGCCCGTTTTGCCACTAGTTCGCCGACCTTAGCAGAAGCAGTACAGTTAGCTGTGGTGTCCAATCCCGACTTGATTTCAGAATCGAGCGTGGAAGCCGCAACTAAAGTATGTTGGGCAACATCATCAATAATCTGCGCCACAATGTGCTTGTTAGAGCGAAATATTGACAATCTAGGGCGGTCGGGTGTACCTTCCATCTTGCGACGGATGCGTTTATGTCGGCTACGAGTTGCTTGTTTATGACTGATTTTCATAGTAGTTTAGCGGTTTGCGATTGATTAATGATTATTTGGTTAGTGTTGGTGGCTAGTTGAATCATTAGACAGTCCCTACACCTTAGACCCCACCCTATTTCTTACCTGTCTTACCAGCTTTACGACGAACAACTTCGCCAGCATAGCGGATACCTTTACCCTTATAGACTTCAGGTGGACGCACAGCGCGAATACGTGCAGCAGTATTACCAACCAGTTCCTTGTCAATGCCACTAACAATGACATTAGTGTTGCCTTCTACAGCAAACTGAATACCTTGGGGCGGGTCAAACTGTACACCTTCTTTAGCACTGTAACCGACGTTCAGCACCAGCTTCACACCCTGGACAGCGGCACGATAACCGACACCCTGAATTTCTAAGCGTCTTTGGAAGCCCGCAGATACGCCTTCGATCATGTTAGCGATCAGCGTTCTAAACAGACCATGTTGCTGTCTGGCAGGACGAGATTCATTGGCACGATTGACTTGTAACACGTTTTCGGACTGGACGACTTCGACCGTGTTGGGCAAAGTTCGCTTTAGCTCACCTTTAGGCCCTTTAACGATCAAATCTTGACCATCAATTGCCACAGTGACCTTGGCGGGGATGGGAATTGGTTTCTTACCTATGCGAGACATAACTTTGGACTGGTAATGGTTAGTAAATAAAACACAACACTTCGCCGCCTACGCCCTGCTTTCTAGCTTCGCGGTCGGTCATGATGCCCTTGGAAGTGGAAATAATGGCAATGCCAATTCCACCCAGAACCCTTGGTAGTTCTTTATGATTAGAGTAAACACGCAAACCAGGACGACTAACCCGTTTGAGCTTAGTGATGATCGGTTGGCGGGTCTTACCCTGGTATTTCAAGGCTAGCATCAGTCTGCGATCGATGCCTTCACCCACTTCTTCAAAGTCTGCAATGTAGCCTTCTTGCTTCAGGACACGAGCAATGTTCAACGTCATATTTGTGGCAGGGATCGCAGTGACCTGATGCCTTGCTAGTGTGGCGTTGCGAATGCGTGTCAGCATGTCGGCGATGGTATCGTTGGTTGCCATCTTTATCTCCTGTTATCCCAGTTACTGATCTCTAAAGGGCATACCCACTGCTTTAAGCAGGGCACGTCCTTCTTCGTCAGTGTTTGCGGTTGTAATAATTGAAATGTCCAAGCCTCTGATTTGATCGATTGAGTCATAGCTTACTTCGGGAAAAATGAGTTGCTCGCGCACGCCTAGCGTGTAGTTGCCACGACCATCGAAACTTTTAGGGCTAACGCCACGAAAGTCACGGATTCGCGGTAGGGAAAAATTAATCAGACGATCCAAAAAGGCATACATTCGATCGCGTCTAAGCGTGACCATCATGCCTACTGGCATACCCTGACGAACTTTAAAGCCAGCGATCGCCTTCTTTGCTCTAGTCACAACTGGCTTTTGACCAGTAATTAGGGCAATCTCAATTAGAGATCCTTCGAGCGATTTAGCATTTGAAGCTGCTTCCCCAAGACCGCGATTGATCACGACCTTGTCAAACTTGGGTACTTGATGGATGTTTGTATACTTAAACTGCTCCATCAATTTGGGCACAGTTTCTTTTAGATATGAATCTTTGAATCGATTAGACATTTTCTTATTTCCAATAAATTTCCTGGGCTTGGTCAGGAGTTGTAGCCACAGTCTTCAAAAGAGCCTTCACTCAAGGGTTTCCCCAGTCTTTTTGAGCATCCTGACTTTCTTACCTTCAGTAGTGAAGGTGTGACAAACACGACTAGCAACCTTTTCTTTGACGGAGTAAATCATCACTTTGGAACTATGAATTGGAAATTCACGGTTATCAACTTGACCTGATTCTCCTTCTCTCTGGGGCTTGATGTGTTTGGTCTTAGTATTTACCCCTTCAACAATGACTTGGCTAGTACCTGGAAAAACTTGGAGGATTTTGCCAAC
>JARCMB010000321.1 GCA_030248825.1 Pseudanabaenaceae cyanobacterium MP8IB2.15
AAGGAGTTGGCTAGATCGATCTTCACTGGTGCTGTAACTTAAATTAGGCAACAAATCACCTAACTCCGATCGATTGCGATTGTAGCGAAATGCAATTTTTGCATTGATATTATGAAGAATTAGGATTTAAATTAACATTTTGTAATGTAGTATACGAATTCTCGTAGATGGGATCGCTAACGTGATTGCACGATAAGAATGAGTGAATTGCTGAAAGCCTTGATTTAAGTGCATTTCTCTTCACTCGCTTCTCAGTAATCTTGCCAACTAAAAACCACATGGCGAATAAGTTTGAAGATCTCAAGTCCGCAAAAGATGGTCTCGCTGTTAAAGCTGAGATCGATCGATTCGCTCAAATTGGTTGGGAATCGATCGACGACGACGATCTGCAACATCGGCTGAAATGGTTAGGCGTATTTTTCCGCAAAACTACCCCAGGGAAGTTCATGGTGCGGATGCGGATTCCCAATGGCACGATGACCAGCGATCAGATGCGCGTCTTAGCTGGAGTGGTAGAACGTTGCGGCGAAGACGGCGTGGCAGACATCACAACTCGACAGAATATCCAAATGCGCGGGATTCGGATCGAGGATTTACCCGATATCTTTGCCAAATTTCATGCCGTGGGTTTAACTAGCGTTCAATCTGGCATGGACAACGTGCGGAATATCACTGGTTCGCCTGTGGCTGGCATCGATGCTGATGAGCTTTATGACACACGCGAACTTGCCCATCAAGTCCAAGCCATGATTACAAACAATGGCGAGGGCAATCCTGCTTTCACTAATTTGCCCCGCAAGTTCAACATTGCGATCGGCGGTTGTCGGGATAACTCGATCCATGCCGAAATCAACGATATTGCTTTTATTCCTGCTTTTAAGGATGGCAATGAGGGTAGTGAGTTCGGATTCAACGTCATTGTCGGTGGTTTCTTTTCAGCCAAGCGGATTGCCGAAGCTGTGCCATTGAACGTTTGGGTTTCGCCTGAGCAAGTCGTGGCACTTTGTGAAGCAATTCTGATCGTCTATCGCGACAACGGCTTACGCGAAAATCGGCACAAGTCTCGTTTGATGTATCTGATTGATGCTTGGGGAATTGAAAAGTTTCGAGCTGAAGTTGAACAACAACTCGGATCTGAGTTAGCTCCTGCCGCAGTAAAAGACGAGATCGTTCGAGAAAAACGCGATCATATTGGCGTATATAAGCAAAAACAGGCAGGTTTGAGCTATGTAGGGCTGCAAATTCCAGTTGGGCGTGTCTATGCGGCTGATATGGTTGAGTTTGCGCGTCTAGCTGACACCTACGGCAATGGCGAGATTCGGCTCACGGTTGAGCAAAATCTGATCCTGCCCAATGTGCCCGTCGATCGAATTGGGGCTTTGCTCCAAGAACCTATCCTTGCCAAGTTTCCTGCCGATCCCACTAACCTAAGTCGATCGCTAGTTTCTTGCACGGGTAGTCAGTTTTGCCCTGTTGCGATCATCGAGACAAAAAATCGCGCTCTGGAATTAATCGAACAACTCGAAGCCGACTTAACTGTGCCTCGACCTGTTCGCATCCATTGGAGTGGCTGTCCAAATTCCTGCGGTCAACCTCAAGTCGCTGATATCGGCTTTGCGGGTTGTAAGGCTAGAAAAAACGGCAAAATCGTTGATGGCGTTGACATCTTTATGGGCGGTACGGTTGGTAAAGATGCTCATCTCGGTGAATGCGTCATGGAAAAAGTTCCTTGCGAAGACTTACGAGAAATCGTTGGCAAAATCTTGATCGAGCAGTTTGGGGCAATCCTAAAAACGGTCGATCGAGGTCAGGAGCCTTTAAAAGCTAGTCAGCTAGAAGCTAGTCAAAACGCTGTGTACGCCGTCTAACCGTTCCCAACAAATTTGCTTTTCACACAAAGTTTCATCCACACACACTAATTGCAAAGTTCTATTCTTATCAAAAACATGACCAAACTTTCTCGCCGTAAATTTATGATTACCGCCAGTGCGACAACACTGGGAACTCTGATCGTGCATGGTTGTGGCTCGGAAGCACCTCCTGGTACTACTTCTTCGGCTACGACTGCCGCAACTACACCTGCGGTCAATGTCAATGCCGCAGATGCACCTGAAATTACCACTGCTAAGCTCGGATTTATTGCGCTTAGCGACTTTGCCCCTCTGGCGATTGCCAAAGAAAAGGGATACTTCGACAAGTACGGCATGACTGGTGTAGAAGTTGGCAAGCAAAAATCTTGGGGTGCAACGCGCGACAACTTGGAACTCGGTGGTGAGAATGGAGGGATTGACGGTGCTCACATTCTCACCCCAATGCCTTACTTGATTAGCCTTGGCAAAATCACTAAAGGCAATAAACCTGTTCCCATGTATATTTTGGGACGTTTAAACGTCAATGGTCAGGGTATTTCGGTCGCTAAATCTTATGCCGATGTGAAGCTGCAACTTGATACTGGTGTGATCAGAGATAAGGTGATGAAGCTAAAGCCGCAGGCACACCTCTCACTTTCGCTGACACATTCCCTGGTGGGACGCACTGGGCATGGATGCGTTACTGGTTGGCAGCAGGTGGAATCAATCCCGATACTGATGTCAGGTCTCTCACTGTTCCACCACCTCAAATGGTTGCGAACATGAAGGTTGGCAATATGGATGGATTTTGTGTGGGCGAACCTTGGAACCTGCAATTGGTGAATCAGGAAATTGGCTACACTGCTCTCACCACTGGCGAACTCTGGAATCGTCATCCCGAAAAATCCTTCGCGATGCGAGCTGATTACGTTGACAAGAATCCTAAAGCGACCAAAGCGATTCTCAAAGCAATCATGGAAGCTCAGATCTGGTGTGACAAACCTGAGAACAAACAAGAGATGTGTGAAATCCTCTCCAAACCCGATTGGATTAAGGTTCCTGTTGCCGATATCATCGATCGATCTAAAGGTACATTCAAATATGGTGATGCTCGTCCTGTAGTTGAAGCTAGCCCTAATGTCATGCAGTACTGGACGGATGGTGCGGCCTTCCCTTACAAGAGCCATGATGCTTGGTTCCTCACCGAGCATCGTCGCTGGGGTATTTTACCTGCTGATGCCGATTACAAAATCATTGACAAGGTAAATCGTGCCGATATTTGGAAAGAATGTGCCAAAGAAATTGGTCAAGAAGCGGCGATTCCCAAGAGCGACTCGCGTGGCATCGAAACTTTCTTTGATGGCGTGAAGTTCGATCCCGAAAATCCTGACGTTTATCTCAAGAACCTCAAGATCAAGAAGATCGCCTAAATTTTTCGCTCGATCCCATGAGTGAAGCGCAGTTATCAACGATCGATCGAATCATCCTATTTGTTTTTCATTGATAACTGCTTACTAATCCAAGCAACTCTCAAGTAATTAAAGTCATGACAGTAAGACCCATCTCCAACCGCAGCCCACTCGAGGCCCTCAAAGCCCAACTATCTAGCTGGGTGGCTTCAGTGTTTAAAGATCCTAGCTACATTGTTTTGCCGATTATTATTTTGGGTGCGTGTCTCTTGGTGTGGCAGATTTTTAGCTTGAGCCAAGGGAAAAATGGACTACCTGGCCCAATTCAGGTAATTAGTGATACAAAGCAGCTCATTCTCAATCCTTGGTATGAGAATAGTGCGAATGACAAAGGATTGGGCTGGCATATTTTGACCAGTTTGGGTAGGGTCGGTATTGGTTATGGACTAGCGGCGACGCTTGGTACGGTAATTGGTATTTTGATTGGCACAAATGTCATGCTCTATCGTGGTTTTGACCCGATTTTTCAGGTTTTGCGGACTGTTGCACCGCTGGCATGGTTACCAATCTCCCAGCTTGTATTTGGTAAGGCTGAACCCTCAGCGATTTTCTTGATCTTTATCACATCGATTTGGCCGATTATTATCAATACATCAGTCGGTGTACAGCAAGTGCCACAAGATTATAAG
>JARCMB010000322.1 GCA_030248825.1 Pseudanabaenaceae cyanobacterium MP8IB2.15
CTAAAATATCCACAGCAAAACCTCAACGTTGAATAAACGGCTGATAGCTCGACACATCTCCACGTAAATGCCTTGCCAGTAAACGAGCTTGAATATGTGGAATCAAACCCAGTGGAACCTTTGAGCCAACTACTGTATGTGGAACCTCCTCTTGTTTACGCTTTTGATAAGCAGTAAGAAAAGCTTTACGAGCATCATCTTTTAGATAAATTGCCCCACCTGCCCTCTCCACAAAATCATCGGGCTGAATCTGGCTGCGGTTAATTAGCGTCAAGACCAGCCGATCTGCTAAAGGAGCGCGTAGCTCTTCCATTAAATCTAATGCTAAAGAAGGTCGCCCTGGACGCATCGCGTGCAAAAATGCCATTTGTGGGTCAAGCCCCACTCCCTCACAGGCGGCAACACATTCCCCCACCAAAAGCGTATAGGTAAAAGAGAGCAAAGCATTAATCGGGTCTTTGGGTGGTCGGCGCGATCGCACCGTAAAGGTGAAGGCTGGACGATTTGTTCTCACCATACTGCTAAAGCTAGCAAAATAAGACTTAGCGGCATTTCCCTCAATTCCACGGAGCTTTTCAATATCTAATACTGACTTGGTAGATTCGATCGCATCAGCATGAACTTTTGCGGAATCTGATAAGAGAATACGATCGCTTTCACAATCAGCTTCTCGCGCCGCACGCATGAGCACGCTACGAGCATTTTGCAACTTTCCAGCCACAAGGTTTTGCGCCACAGGTAAAGCCGTCTCAGCGCGATCGATCGCCTGATGTTGAACATGCCGTAATAAGACATTTCCAGTCGTTTTACCAGACAGCCTAGCTTTGAAATTGCCATATTCCGAGAGCCAAACGAGACTGCGCCCATCTTCGGCACAGCGATGAATTAAGTATGGACTAAACATCACATTCCCAAAGGCGACAATGCTGCCCAAATGATGTAAGGGAACTTGCAGTTTTGTCTCTTTCTCAATCTCTAATTTAAGCGTGTCATGGTCGAGATGAAGATACGAACCTTGCGTCTGAACATAGAGCGTATTTAAGATCTGCTTCACTGATTTTACTAAATTGAGAATAGATTATTAGATTTTGCCGATCGCTCAAAGCCTTGTAATGCATAAGGCATACAAGCATCAATCAAAGAGCAATCTGGACACCGTCGATCGGCGACGGGTGCGGGAAGTTTTCCTAAAGCAATTAGCGATCGCACGTTTTGAGTGGTTTCAATTACAATCGATCGAAGCGATTCATCCAACTTTACTTCCCTTCTCCTTTTTGAGGCAGCATGATAAATTGCACCGAGAGGTACAGGTAGCTTAAACATCTCTTCAAGACAGATCGCCTGAGCACAAAGCTGAACATCATCTGCCTTGCGAGGTTTTTTAGAACCTGATTTATATTCAACTGGGTAAGGAGTTCCATCTAGGCTAAACTCTACTAAATCAGCAAAGCCTGTTAGTCCTAGCTTGTGCGACCATAGAGGTAAAGCTCGTTCGACTCTTACACCCTCAACAATTTCACTATCAGGAATGTCCACTTTGTCATGTACTCGCTGCCCTCTGAGTGTATAGAGATTTTCATCCCAAACTTGCTCGACATGAATTAAGGCACACTGTCGAGGGCAGTAAACATAATGCTGAAGTGCGCTAAGCATCACATAATCATCAGGTTCCATTAAATCATTTCCTACAGATTCGTGGATAGAACTTCCTGCTCAAATTCTGGTCGCTCTATCTCTACTTTGTCGTAAATGTCTGCGAATGATATAGCTAGAGATAGAGAGCCAAAAGTAATCTCATCTTCTAATCTGTCATATTCTTGGAGTTCCCATTTCTTCACCCCTGTTTTTGCATATTGCTGCACATGATGACTGTATTGATCCACCAGCACATATTCCTGAAATGTCGGAATTGTGCGATAAAAAGTAAATTTTTCGCCTTGGTCGTAATTGCGGGTCGATTTTGAAAGCACTTCAATAATCAGCAAAGGATTTATAATCGTATCTTTGCGTCCTTCTTGATAAATCAGATTGTCCTGAACCACCATCACGTCAGGATAGGTATAAATCCGTCGCTTGGGAATCCACAAACGTTGGTCAGCCACAAAAACTTCGTAGGGCTGACCTTGCATTTTCACTGTCATTAGTGTACATAGATTGCGAACAATGCGATTATGATTTGGCATTCCACCAGCCATCGGAACTATCTCCCCGTCAATGTATTCGTTACGAGTTTCTGAGGCAATCTCTAATGCTAAATATTCTTCTGGCGAATAGGTGCGAGGTGTTTGAACTTGAGCAACCATGTCACAACTCTCCTAAATAGCTTTATTGTCAAGATCGTAGCATTTGGGCAAAGTCTCAAGCACAAACTCTAAACTCTGCCCAATCGTCTACCCTTCAATCAATCGCGTCAGCGTGATTCCGCTTGGCAGATCGGCATCATTTACAATAACTTCGTAATCCGAAAAATGTCGAGGAATTGTATCTTCTTGGCGTAGCTGAGGTTCGATCCGCTCAAACAATTTGTGTGCGGGTGCATTTCCCAACTTGTTCTCATGGCTGAATATATATAGTCCACGCGGAGCCATCATGCCACGACTAGCAGATCGATCGAAATCCCACATATTCACAAGTGCTTGCCAAAAGAGTTCAAGATCCTTCTCAGTAACTCCAACTTGATTACCCAAACTGGGAGAATAAAACCCATAGCTACGAAACAGACCATAGGGAATCATCGTTTTTCGCCCAATCGTCTGTAGTTTCTCTCGATCTTTTGGATCAGTTACAGCAACTCTAGTAATTGCCAAATCCTGTGGTTGGACAGGATCGATCGAACGGGCAAAGGTCAATTGAAATGCACCTCGTACTTGTCCAGCATTCAGCCCCGTACTCATAACCGCACCAAACATTCGGACATCGAAGAAGTTAGCACACATCCACTTTTGTGCTTTCTCTGCATTTGCACGATTTTTTTCAGGCTTACCCGCTTTTTTTACCAAGTCTTTGATGAACTTACTCAGTGTCTTATTGGTAAAAATTTCTGTAACTGCCTCTAAACCATAAAATTCTTTCAACTCATCATCAGATAGCTCTCCGCTATATTCCAATGTGGCATCGACTTCTCCAGAGTCTTCGTCGTTGTCAACAAATACAAATGCTGTTGGGAGATTTGGCTGTAGATCTCGCAAAGATCCTAATAGTGTATCTGGGACTATCTCCTTAGCAGTCCTACCAACTGCAATTCCCTCGGCAATATAAGCACGGCGAATTTGGTCATTTAGCACTCCATGATGCTCGACAAAGATTTTGAGACGAGATGCTTCTTCGCTGTTAGGGTCAAGCTCAGAATTCACATAGGTAACAATGTAATTACGAATCTTGCGCTTGAGTGCTACGTCAGTCACCAAACCTTGAGAGGTTTCGACATCAGTACGGGGCATATTTCCACCATCTGGATCGCCATTGGGATTACCATCAATCACGTCAAACAGTAAAACAAAGTCATGACGAACATTGGGGTTGCAGTAAGCTTCCATGATTAAATTCCTTAATTGATAATTTGATAAATCGATTCAAAGTTGGCAGTTTTAAGATGCTGTAGCTTGTTCGAGTTTTTTAGCTTCAGACCTAGCTTTTGCCGAAGCGCGATCGCTAGCCCGTTGGTGGTAATATCCCAGTCCAAACAAGCCCTGTTGCTGAAGATTCAGTGTTTTTGGAAAAGTATGAATATTTGTAGTAATTTCCTCTATCTGTTCTTCCAATGCCTTGTAAGTTCCAACTCTTTCCTTACGCAACTTAGAAAAGTGTGCTCTTGCTCCTCTTAATAATTGTGGGAAAGCAACCGCAGGTGTACTTGATGCAGCACCATAATAGCGATCGATAAGGGGTGCTTTAATAGAACCGATCGCAGAGCGTTGAATTGTTTCCAAAACTGCTAACAATCGACCACAAAAATAAGCAGCCCGATCGTTCCCTTCAAGGCAGGGATTAAGGTTTAACTGTTCCATGTTAGTCATCATCTCCTCACGATTAGAATTACTGGAAAAAATTAGTTTGAGCAAAACAGCACGAGGATATGTGATTTCATGCTCAACACGATTGCGTTGTACCAACTTGGTAAGCAGGTCTTCAGGAATACGATCTCCATGCAAAGCATTACGCATCAAAGTTGTAGGAGCAGAAGGCTGCATTTCCTTTGATGCATCTCGATATACACTTGCTGCAAGTGTACAAATGCTAAGTGGTCGTGGACTTGCTCCATAGGCATCAACAATTTGCTGATGTCGAAACCATTTCTGTAAATGCTCCTGCACATTGTTAATAGTTGTTTCAAGCCAATCTCGCACTACAGCCCGTGCATTATTAGCTGTAAGTGCCAAAGCATAGAACTGGTTTACTTTTGAGTTAGTTAGTCCTGATGCTTGTTGAGCTGTAAAAGGCGATTTAAGTAATGCTTCAACCTCTTCAGCTTTTGGCTGCTTTAGCATGGAGAAAGGGTTGAATCCAATTTTTTCCTTTGTCCAATACACATAAACTGTTGAGCCAATATAAATACGCGATCGCTCGTCAGCAATTAATGAGTTAAGTGCCTTGGCAAAATACTCTCCTGCCCTATATGAAATTGGAGAACTAAGCGAATTCTCTAGACCATAGGAAGTGAATACTTTTGAATTTGCAGATACCAAAGCTAATTCAGGACGCTTCCCTGGAATCCCTTTTATTGGCACTGGCATTCGTTGAGCCACAGGAGCTGATTTTCCTGTTACCAGACAGGTCATGATTGGTGAGTCATGACTATCATTTTTGTCTTTTGAACCTGATATAGCATTTTTCGACCAGAACTTTTCGACTTCATATAATCCTGATTTTGCATCAGAGGGGATAACTTCACCGCACCTGAATGTCACTACATGATTTGGATCGAAGTCTGATGGTAGATTTAAAACATCTAACTCTGGATTCCATGCTTGTAGAAATTTTGATATAGCTATTACAGAAACTTCTTTAGTTTCATCGGCACAACGGTTTGCTAAGTCCTTAAAGCTTTGATGATATATTGCAACTCTTTTAGGATTAGACTTAGCTTTTGGTATTCCAAAAACTCTTTCACCTGTATCCACCAAAAGCCTTGGCTTAATCCCATTCCCAACAGGAGGTACTTGAGGAGTAACCATCCGAATACCAAATTTATTATCTTTATCACCTCCGAGAGAGATAACACCAACTAATTTGCCATCTGAATCAATATCAATTAACCAGCGAACAAAACCTTCTCCATACATTTCTGGTGGGAGATCCATTCGGGTATCAGCATATTCTTTTAATTTGGTAAGGATCATGATTGTGGAACCCTCAATACACCGTTATCTAAC